>QIAK01000262.1:0-1356 GCA_003225515.1 Acidobacteriota bacterium
CTACATCCTCACCGCCAATCCCTACTACAACAAGCCCACGCAGGAAGGCCAGGACCGCCATTTCAAAGCTATTGCCGAGGCTGTCGGCAACAAGCCGATCATTCTGTACAACGTGCCCGGCCGCACCGCCGCAAACCTCGAGCCCGCAACCCTGGCGCGCCTCGCCGAGGTTCCCAACATCGTCGGCGTGAAAGAAGCCAGCGGCAACATGACACAGATTGCTGAAGCGATCAACGCCGTTCCCGAAACTTTTTTGGTCTTTTCCGGCGACGATGCGGTCACGCTGCCGGTCATCGCGCTGGGCGGTGTGGGAATTATTTCTGTGTGCTCAAATGAAATTCCACACGAGATGGCCGCGCTCGCCCGCGCCGCGCTCGCGAATGACTGGACAACCGCACGCACTCTGCACCGCAAATATCTGCCGCTTATGCAAGCCAACTTCATCGAGTCCAGTCCGCTGCCGGTGAAAGCCGTTCTTGCGATGATGGGACGAATCCAGGAAATTTATCGCCTCCCTTTATTGCCCATGCGCCGTGACCTGCGCTCCCGGCTGCAAAAAGTGGCGACCGAGGTCGGACTGATTGCCAAAGCTGCCAGTCCTGCCGCCGAAGCCGCAAATTTTTTCATTTACGAGAACTGGGCTGCAGGCCCTCGCAAAATTGTTCTGCATCGCGGATCCTGCGGCCAGTGCAGTCACGGTAAAGGACGTCCCGCCGGACACGACGTGAATCACGCCCGCTGGCACGGCCCGTATGCGACGCTGCACGACGCCCGCGAGACTGCTCACGCGATGACGGGCGTGCTGATTCGCAGCGAGTGCAAATGCGTATAGAAAAGCGATTGCAGATTTGTGATTTCAGACTGCAGATTGAAAGACCCAGCGGCGGTATTTCCAAGATCCTGTCATCCCGACCGAAGCGAGCGAACCCGAGCGCAGTGGAGGGACCTTGGGTTGCATTCTTTGACAAATGCCCAATCACCCGTCAACAATCAACCATTCATGTCACCTTTAAAACTTTCCATCGAGCGCCTCGCCTCTCAAGGCGAAGTCGAACACGATCCTGAAGCGCGCAAGGCATTCCTCGCATTCCGCGACCAGCTCACGAAGGGCGAGATTCGCGCCGCCGAAAAAATCGACGGGCGCTGGATTGTCAATGCCTGGGTGAAGCAAGGAATCCTGCTCGGATTCCGTCTCGGCGAACTTGCGGATATGAGTACGGGTCTCTCCTTCATCGATAAAGACACCTTCCCTGCCCGCCAGTTCACGATTGCCGACCGCGTGCGCCTGGTTCCAGGAGGCTCGTCGGTACGCACCGGCGCCTACGTCGCGCCATCCGTTATCTGCATGCCGCCGAT
>QIAK01000262.1:1383-7191 GCA_003225515.1 Acidobacteriota bacterium
GACTCCCATGCGCTGGTCGGTTCCTGCGCGCAGGTTGGCAAGCGTGTGCACCTGAGCGCGGCCGCGCAAGTTGGAGGAGTTCTCGAGCCGATCAACGCCGCCCCCGTCATCATTGAAGACGACGTGCTGATCGGAGGGAATTGCGGTATTTACGAAGGCACGCTGGTACGCGCTCGCGCCGTGCTCGGAGCCGGAACCATCCTCACGCGCTCGACCCCGCTCTATGATTTGGTTCGAGGCGAAGTCTACCGCGCGACCGCCGACGCGCCCCTTGAAGTTCCGGAAAATGCCGTGGTCGTTCCCGGTTCGCGCGCAGTAAGCTCGCGCGCAGTAAAGAAAGGTGCCGCCGACTGGAATCTCTCGCTCTATACACCGGTCATCGTGAAGTACCGCGATGAAAAAACCGATCGCGGCATCGAACTGGAAGATTGGCTGAGGTAAGGAAGACAGGAAAAACGGGACGGGCAAATTGCTTTACTTTCTGCTATAATGTAAAGCACATGGCGGAAGCTAAGCTGTCCTCCAAAAATCAGATCGTCATTCCCCGCGAAGCCCGCGAAGCCTTGCAGCTCAAGCCCGGCGACAAACTTCTCATCCGAGTTTACGGTGAAAAGATCCTCATTCTGGAGAAACCAAAGTCCTATCATCGGGCTATTCTTGGCCGAGGCGCTTATCCAAAGGATTACCTGAAAAAGGAACGCGAAAGTTGGAAGTAGCCCGTCTCCATGCATTTTTTCGTAAACATCAGCATGTCGCTCTCGATACCTGCATTTTCATCTATCAGTGGGAAGGTAACCCTCATTACTCGCCGGTCACCAACCTCATTTTTTCTTCCATTGAGCACTCTTCCGTAACTGCCGTTACATCAACGATTACAATGACCGAACTCCTCGTCCACCCATACCGGACCGACGATGTCTTGAAAACAAACGAGCTTATTGCGTTGCTTTCGACCGCGCAGGCGGCGGAGATCCGCGCCCTTTACCGTCTGCGAAGCCCCGACGCCCTGCAGGCAGCAACCGCCGTGCAGGCCCGAGCCTCGGCATTCATTACGAATGATCCGGTCTTTCAGCGGATCACAAAGTTCGAAACATTGATTCTTGACAAGTTCGTCTGAGGTTCGAACCGAATCCTAAAACCCCGACGAAAAACCGATCGCGGCATCGAGTTGGAAGACTGGCTGAGGTAAACAGTTGAAGCTGCACCGCCCATTCCATCGCACCAGCCTTTCATTAGGCATGTTGCTAGTTCTCATGTGCGGAGTTCGCTGCGTCGCCCAAGAGCGCGAGTTGCTGTGCAGCGGTGGCGACGGAACTTTCCAGGCTGAATCCGGCTCCGGCATAACCGTGAAAGTCGCAGCGGCAAAAGTCGGTGGACTTTCGACGCGTGCCTGCGAGGCAAGCCTTAGGTGGGACAAGCAAAATCTAACTATTGCAACCAACGCCGCGCAGATCGATCTAGACGCTTTCGCGGTAGACCTGGGCCTGGGCGTTCCAATCGCCGCGTTTCAAGTAAAGAATTCCGCCAACCTGTGCTGCATGGAATACCAAATCTATTCTCTGGAGAAGCCGCCACGCCTTCTCCGCACCATAACCGGCGGAGACGTCTTCAGGGCGGCGGACACAGATACGGATGGCCGCGTCGAGATATGGACTACTGACGCCGCCGCCGTCAACGGCCTGGACAAACTAGACCTCGCCGAACTGGACTTTGCGCCGACCATCGTGCTCCGCTTTGAGCACGGGAACCTGTTCGACGCGAGTGCTCAATTCCAGACGTATTTTGAAAAACAGATCGCTTGGCTTCGAAAGCGATTGAATCCGGAAGACCTCCGCGATTTCAAAAGCAGTGACACGGCAATGTATCGATGACCGTACCTTCTTCGGCAGAACGCCTGCACCGCTTGCGGCAGGTGAAAATCAAAGTCCTGGAAATTGTCTGGGAGTATCTCTACAGTGGCCGCGAATCGCAAGCCTGGACTTCTCTCTCTGAGATGTGGCCCGACGACGATCTGAAGCGGATTCGTGCCGCCATCGCGAGCGCGCGCACCCACGGCATTCTCTCTCAGGTTGCCGGCGTCTCCGCTGTGAAAAAGACGAAGCCCGTCAGGATCTTCGACGCCGTCACTCCGTCATCAGGAGGCAAAGCCGAAGTAACTCCCCCTGAACCGATCCTACTCAGGCGTCCTGCGCCGCAAGAAAATTCAAGTCAAGCGGCGTTGCCATCGGAGTTGCTGCTGGAGTTAATCATCGATGCTGCGGGGAAAGTACGGTCGGCCGAAGCAACCGGAAAAATGAAAATGGATGCGACCCTACTGCTGGCGACCGCCGGATGGAAATTCATTCCCGGACTCAATGCCGGCCGGCCGGTCGCATGCCGGACGCGCCTGGCAGTTTCATTGCGGCAATGATGCGCTAATCTCGATCTTCATCTTCTCTGAACCGTTCGAAGAAACCTGAATCTGCGCGAGCTTCCCTATCACCGCCTCCGCATGCTGCACAGACTCCGCGCGATAGGTGCTTGTGATCCCAATCACTTTCATCCCACCTGAGCGCGCCGACTCAATTCCTGCCGGGGCATCCTCAATCACCAGGCAGTCCGTGGAATTGAATCCCAAACGCTCCGCCCCCTTCAAATACGGCTCGGGATGCGGCTTTCCATGCGTCACATCATCCGCCGTAACTAGAACCTTCGGAATAGGCAACCCGCAAAAACGCAAGCGCGCGCGCGCCAGCAGCCTTGAGCCCGATGTCACCACGCCCCACCGCCCCTCAGGAATCGAACGCACCAAATCGAGCGCACCCGGCATGACCACGACTCCCACATGATCGTGCGCCTCATGGTTCTCGATTTTTCTCGCTTCCCTCTCAGCGTCCAGATGTGGCGCTACGCGCCGAATCACCTCAATCGTCCGCACGCCATGTGCGATCGCCATAATTGCGTCGCCATCTACGCCCTTCCTGCGGCCCCAGTCGCGCCATTCGCGGTCCACGGCACGAGTGGAGTCAACCAGGACTCCATCCAAATCAAAAAGAATGGCTGAACACACAAAGGTAGGCATCTCTATTTTTGTATCATGATTTTTGCATCATGGCAGACGCGAGTAGCGCCGTTATTCCGGCGACGGCTGGCTAAGTCGAAATGGTCGGAAGACTGCGCTGGCTTTGTGCCGTCGACTCCAGCTGTTGCGCACGCTGTTTGAGCAACAGGTAGCGGCGTCGAAAATGTAATTTGGCGCGTTCGCCCCAGGCCCTCACAAACCAGTAATTCAGTCCTGCGCCGATCGCCGCGCTGGCCAGGGGAATCATTCGCCCTGCCCACTTCTCCACGACCTCAGCGCTGGCTTTCGCCGCAATTCTTTGGATGACTCCGGGCACAAATTTGTTGACTAGTTCTTTCTCAATTAATTCGCGGCTGATGTCGACTCCCGCCGCGCTGGCTGCCGCAATCCACAGTTCGGCGATTTCATCGTCGGTGTTGAACTCGAATCCGTAAAGCAAGCTCAACTTCTGAATGGTCCGCATGGTGATCGCCGAAAGGATCCCGAGATCCGGAACGATCGTGATCAGTCCACCCAGGCCCAATCCGGCGCCTTCAATTGCCGCCACTTTCATTCCACTGCGGATGATCGAGTCGGCCACTGCATCGACCTCGCCGACGTCGAGCGAATACACGCCGTGATATCCGCTGATCGGCACCCGATACGCCGCACGCAATTGCAATAGGAATTTGTCTGGATCGACGCGCACGGTCGAATACGCGCGCGTGAACCCTGCCACCAATGCGCCTTCCACCCGCCGCCGGAGCCATGATTTGGAGTGTTCCGCCATTCATTCAACCTTACCGCACCGCACGCGAGAACGCCATCCGGGAGAATGCTGCTCAACCATTTTGCTCCCGATCCACGACTGCGCGGATGAGAGCGCCACGTGGACGAGCGCGACTTCAGGGCCGCATTCAGAATCGGGTTCACCACGGTCTTAGCCCGCGAAGGTCGTCTTCGATGGCTCGTCGACAGCAATCAACCAGGGCTAAAGCCCATCTCCAATCGCCCGTGACGCGACCGTAAAGGCGCCACTCGTCCGCGTACCCGTTCGGTACGCTCCCAGACACCTGTGCTAGCATCATCCTTACTCAATGCCAACTGGAAAACTGCAGATTATCCCACTCGGGGGCCTCGGCGAGTTCGGTATGAACTGCATGGCCGTCCGCTTTGGCGATGACATCATCGTCATCGACGCCGGCCTGATGTTCCCCGAAGCCGAGTTGCTCGGCGTCGATATCGTTGTCCCCGATATTTCATATCTGATCGAGAACCGGCAACGCATTCGCGGGATCGTGCTCACTCACGGTCACGAAGACCACATCGGCGCCCTGCCCTGGATTTTGTCGGAACTGAAGGTTCCCGTCTGGGGCACTGAATTTACGCTCGCTTATGTGGAAGACAAACTGGACGAGCACGGTCTGCTCGACGACTCCGATCTGCGCGAGATGCGCGCCAACGAGCGCTTCAAGGCCGGAGTCTTCACCGTCCATCCCATTCGTGTGACCCATAGCCTGGTGGATTGCGTCGCACTCGCCATCCACACTCCGCTCGGCGTCATCATTCACACCGGCGATTTCAAAGTCGATCCCACGCCCACCGACAACAAACTTTTCGACCTGCACACCTTCGCCGAATACGGCAAGACAGGCGTGCTCGCCCTGTTTCAGGATTCCACGAACGTCGAGCGCAAGGGATACACGCCCAGTGAGCGCGCAGTCCGAAGAAAATTCGACGAAGTTTTCGCTCATACCAAACGCCGGCTTTTTATCTCGTGTTTTTCGTCTTCCATTCATCGCATTAATCTTGCCGTCCAGCTGGCTTACGAGCATGGCCGAAAAGTCGCGTTTCTTGGCCGATCTATGAATAATTCCGCCGAGATCGCTGAGGATCTCGGCTACATCGAAGTTCCCGACGGCCTGGTGATCAACCCCGGGGAGATGAAGAATTTTCCGCCGGAAAAAGTTTGCGTGCTCATCAGCGGCACACAGGGCGAGCCCATGTCGGCACTCTCCCGGGCTGCAGTCGACAATCACAAGCACGCCAAGATCGAAAAGGGCGACACCGTCGTTCTCTCCTCGCGCATTATCCCCGGCAATGAGAAAACAATTTACCGGATGATCGACCATCTGTTCCGCCGCGAAGCCCACGTCATCTACGAAGATGGAACATCGCCACCGATTCACGTCAGCGGACACGCCAGCCAGGAAGAACTTAAGCTCATCATCAACCTGGTCAAGCCGCGTTATTTCATTCCGGTTCACGGCGAGTACCGGCAACTGAAGCTGCACGCCGAAATGGCGGGAGCGATGCATGGCTCGGTTGGAAAAGTCATGCTGATCGAGAGTGGAGACGTTCTCGAATTCGATGAACTCGGCGCCCGCAAAGCTGCCCGCATTAAGGTCGGCCGTGTCTGCATCGACTCCGGGTCGCGCACAGACGTCGTCGAAGATTTAATTATTAAAGACCGCTTGCATCTCAGTGAAGACGGCATCGTCCTGCCGATTATCGCCATTAACAAATTGTCGGGCGAGGCAGAGGCTGCACCGGAAATTGTCACGCGCGGGTTTAATCCCGGTGATGATGGCCTGATGGATGGCGCCAAGCGCATCGTGGAAGACACGCTCGCCAATTCCAGCGATGAAGAAAAAGGTGACTACGGCGTCATCAAAGAAAAAATTCGCGCCGATCTGAAGCGCTACATCTCGAAGCAAACTCAGAAGCGTCCACTCATCATGCCGGTCATTCTGGAAATTTAGAACGCC
>QIAK01000263.1 GCA_003225515.1 Acidobacteriota bacterium
CGAATATCGCATGCAACTCTATCTCGCGATTGAAAACCTTTTCTAGCCGCGCTAACATCTGGATGCTCGTCAGCGAGTGTCCACCCAGATCGAAGAAGTTATCGTCGCGTCGAATATCTGACTTCTCCAACAAACTCGACCAAACGCCCGCTATTAATTCTTCCGTGGGGGTCAACGTCAGACTGCCAGCCCCCATCGCCTTTTTGCTCTCCAGTTCGATGAGAGCCTTGCGGTCTACTTTGTCATTCGCGGTAAGCGGCAACGTGTCCAGCTGCAGCAAAGCCGCGGGCACTATATATTCGGGTACGCGTTGTTGTAAGTGGCTTCGCAACCTGTCAACATCCAGTCTCTCGCTGCTAGCCACGTAACCCACCAGGCGCACATTTCCAGGCTTGTTCTCTCGCGTGATCACTGCCGCCTGCGTAACCCCAGGGTAGTCGAGCACGGCCGCTTCGATCTCTCCCGGCTCAATTCGGTGTCCTTGTATCTTCACTTGAGAGTCGAGCCGTCCCAGAAACTCCAAGTTGCCATTTTCCTGGTAGCGGACCAAATCGCCTGTGCGATATAAACGCTCGCCGCCGGTTTTACTGAAAGGATTGGGTACAAACTTTTCAGCCGTTACTTCTGGCCGGTTCAGATACCCGCGCGCTTGTCCCGCACCGCCAAGATAGAGTTCCCCTTGGATGCCAACCGGCACCAGCTTCATGTGCCCGTCCAGAACGTATGCTCGACTATTGGACTGGGACCGCCCGATCGTCATCAAACCAGTCCCATCGTCCTGCACTTCGGCATAAGTGGAATAAGTCGTATCTTCGGTGGGCGCGTAGAGATTCAACAATCGCTCTACTGATGGATTCTGATCGATTGCATCGATCAACTTCGGCTGCATCACACTCACCGCGCTGCGGTGAGGAATCGCCATCCCCTTGGTCCGTCCAGTAGAGCTCGAGGTGTAAATGACCCAAGCCAGGTTTTCAGCATCTGGATTTACGTTTAGATTGTCGCCGATCTGCCTGCCGATTTCTTCCCTCGCCTTTTCTAAGTCCACCACGTGCTCGGCACACCCAGCCATCTGCTGAGCGAATCTTTCATTCGTTAGTACAATCGTGGCCCCGGCATCCTTCAACTTGTAGCTTCGCCGTGTGGCGGGGTCGGCCTGGTCCAAAAGCACGCAGGCTCCGCCGGCCTTCAGAATACCCATCCCAGCGACCACCATCTCCAGCTTCGGCTCTAAACAGATACCGACTCGGACCTCCGGCACTACGCCCATTTTCACCAGGTAATGAGCAAGCTGATTCGCTCGCCGGTTCAGCTCCGCGTAACTGATCTCTCGATCTTCCTCTACCACCGCCACGGCCTGCGGCGCTCTTGCGGCCTGTTCTTCGAATAACTGATGCACGCACCTATCCGACGAATCCGGAGCCTCCGTGCGGTTCCACTCCACCAGCAACTGTTGCTCCTCCGGCTCGCTCAGCATTTCCAACTCGCTGATCCGGGTCTCCACCGACACTGCGATTCCTTCCAGCAGGATTCGATAGTGCTGCAGCAGCCGCTTCATGCGTTCCGGGTTAAATAACTCCGTCCGGTACTCGAGTGACAACTCCAACTCGCCATCTTCTTCACGCGCCGACAAGGTCAGATCGAACTTCGCGGCGCCGGTCTCCAAAATGATGGCTGTGGCTTCCAGACCCTTCCATGCGACCGTCGGCAGGGGAGCATTTTGCAGAGCAAACAAGACTTGGAAGAAGGGGGTACGGCTGAGCTCGCGGGCCGGATCCAGGGCTTCGACCAAGCGCTCGAACGGAATGTCCTGGTGAGCGTAAGCCTGCAATGAAACGTCGCGCACTCGCTGCAATAACTCAGCCACGGAAGAGTCTCCCGTAAATTGGGTGCGCAACACCAGGGTATTTACGAAAAACCCAATCAGTGATTCCAGTTCCTGCCGGCTCCGGTTGGCGATCGCCGAGCCAACTGAGATATCTGTCTGCCCAGTATAGCGATACAGAAGAATCTCAAAGCCCGCCAACAACGTCATAAATAATGTAACGCCCTGTTGCTCGCTTAATAACTTCAATTTGCTGAGCAGTGGCTCGGGCAAACGCGACGTCTCCATCGCTCCAGCCAGCGTCAGCTTGGCCGAGTACGGACGATCTGTCGGAAGGTTTAATGTCTCATGGCCTGCCAGTTGCTTTCTCCAGTAGTCGAGTTGCCGTTCGAGCACCTCGCCTTGCAACCATTCGCGTTGCCACTCCGAATAGTCGGCATACTGAATTGGCAAAGGCGGCAGCGGCGAAGCCGCTCCCCGGCTGAACGAGTCATACAGCACGTTGAACTCTCGCAGCATCACTCCCAACGACCAGCCGTCGCACACAATGTGGTGGAGGACGACCAGTAAGACGTGGTCCTGGTTCCCGAGTTGAAGCAAGCAAGTGCGGATGAGTGGCCCAGTGGCAAGATCGAATGGAAGCCGCGCCTGCTGCCGCAGGAACTTTGGCATTTCACTCTCGACCATCTCAATCACAGGCATGGATAAATCAGCCGCCGAAGCGATATTTTGTCTGGCTGTTCCGTCTGTGTCTGGGAAGCTGGTCCGCAGCACTTCATGACGGGCAACAATTTCCTGCAAGCTGGCATGCAAGGCTTCTCTGTTTAACGGGCCCCGCAGCCGCAAAGCGACGGGCACGTTGTACCAGCTTTCCTCCGCCTCGTAGCGCGACAGAAACCACAAGCGTTCCTGGGCAAAGGACAATCGCGGAGATTGCTCCCGGGGCAAAGGCAGCAGAGGCGGAGCTGCTGTTCCGGCTGCCCTGTCCACCTGGAGGGCTAGTCCGGCCACCGTGGGGTTCTGGAACAGACTGGGAAGCGGCAATTCCACATGAAACACTTCTCGGATTCGAGAGATTACTTGAGTCGCCAGCAGGGAGTGTCCGCCCAGCTCGAAGAAGTTATCGTGCCGGCCCACCTTCTCCAGCTTCAACACCTCAGCCCACACCGCGGCCAGCTTCGTTTCCATCTCGCCCACCGGTGCTTCATACCCACGCACCGCATAGGCCTCCTGTTCCGGCCTAGGCAGCGCCTTGCGGTCCAGCTTCCCGTTGGGCAGCAAAGGCAGCCTCTCCATCCGCACATAGGCCGCCGGCACCATGTAGTCGGGAACTACCGCCGACAGGTGCGCACGCAGCTGCTCCGCTCCCACACTCGCTGCTTCAGCCTCGCCCTTGCTCGAAGCGGTGTAGTACGCCACCAGCCGCTTCTCGCCCACCCTATCCTCCCGTGCCAGCACCACCGCCTCCCGCACCTCCGGGTGTTCGCCTAACCGCGCCTCTATCTCCCCCAACTCAATCCGGAAGCCCCGGATCTTCACCTGATGATCGTTCCTCCCCAAAAACTCGATGTTGCCATCCGCCAGCCACCGCGCCAAATCTCCCGTGCGGTACATCCGCGCTCCCGGCTCGTTC
>QIAK01000264.1:0-4086 GCA_003225515.1 Acidobacteriota bacterium
TGTCCTGAACGACCTGGGTAACCTCCCTTTCAGAGAAGGGAACGTTCACGATCAGGCCCATCCCGTACTGCGTGGCGTCCTTTTCGGCCTTAGCGGGAAGTAGGAACACGGCTAGCTGGAGAACAAGAGCCGCGATGCTACCGAGCGCAATTCGCGGCAGGATTGATGCTCGGACGGCTCCGCAGTTTTTTTCGGGCAAAAATATTAAGCGTTTCACAACCAAATCCCCCGCTCCGACAACCAAATCCCCCGCTGGCAAAGAGTCTCAACTCTAGGTCAAACCTGTCAACCCCGACGATTTTGTCGATTGTGGAATGCCAAAGCCCGTGTTTTGTAAATTTACTTTGTCAAAATTTTGTAAAAAATTTGTTCTGAACCTCTTGCAAGTGGTTGTGAAGCCGTAGTAGGATTCGCCCCGGTAAGTGGTAAGACCCGGCGTTAGAAAAGTCATTTAGGGGTTCCGCTCGAAAAAGCCGTCTGCGAGGGTTCCGCATTCGCGGCTCTGGAAGTCTGGTCTCTTCTGCATTGTTGAAATGCGGTTCAAAAAAATTGCCCGAGGAGTTTCGGCATGCGCATGGGAATGCAGTTTCGTGTTCGTGGAAACTCGCCGTGGGGGAGGCACCTCCTGCCCGCGGCGCTCATTCTGGTCTTCCTGGTCTTAAGCGCCAGCCAAAATGCGAATGCCCTTCCGGCGTTCGCCCGCAAGTATGGCCTCCGTTGTTCGGCTTGTCATGAGTCCTGGCCGATGCTGAATTACTTTGGACAGAAGTTCAAAGACAACGGGTATCAGCTCATGAACGACCACGACGCTCCGATTTGGCAGAACGCCTCGTATTGGCCGATCACTCTGCGCATCACACCCTTCTGGAGCCGTGAAAGCACCAATAAGATTGCGGTAGACACCGCGGGTGGCGGTACCGGCGAGACGCGACTGACGACTACCGGTTTCAATCTCAGCGGCCTCGATATTTTGACCGGCGGCACGCTCGAAAAGAACATCACATTCCTCCTGGTCCCATCGTCGGACGAAACCGGCGCCTTCCACTTTGAGTCGGCGAACGTGCGCTTCGACAACCTGCTGCACAGTCCCTGGCTGAACGTGAAGATGGGCAAGTTCGAACTCGACAGCTTCATCTCAGAGAAGCGAACCTTGACGCTCTCCGGTAATGGCGGAGGCTATCAACTTTTCCATTTCATTCCGGTGGGCGACGGCAACATCTTCGGGCAACTCGGGGATAACCAACTTGGAGTGGAGTGGATGGGCCACTCCTACAATGATCGCACCCGGCTCTCGGCTGCCGTCTTCAGTTCGACTGACGGGAATGTGGATTTACCTTACGGTCAGAATTCCTACACAGCATTCCTCGCAGGCAGCCAGGCGTTCGGCGCGGGGAAGTTGGGTGTACAGCGGATCGGCGGCTATGCGATGTTCGGCGTGGCTCCGACGACGTATTTGACGAGCGCAGGAGTGCCGATTCCGGGTTCAGGGCTCGGGAATCAGAGCTTCAGCCGCTACGGCTTTGAGGGCCTGTTCTATCTCGGCCCCAAACTGGACGTTCAAGTCTTTACACAGCACGGCTCAGACAATGCATGGTTCGGCGCGTGCTACGGCGACATCATCAGCGGAACTTGCGATCCGGCCAACAACAACACCACGGGGATACTGCCGGCGGGCGCGCGCAATCCAACCTGGAATGGAGCTTTCGTCGAAACTCATTTTGTGTGGAATCCGCAGTTCACGATCTTTCAACGGTCGGAGTGGGTTCGCATGTCACAACAGGCGTTTGCGACGAATCCATCAAATCTTGGAGATATCGACAACTACGTGTTCGGCTACCGCTATAACCCATTCATGACGAGTCGTGCAGGATTCGCTTTCCATAACGAGTACTCATGGCTGCGCCAGCGCGGTACTTCGCCGGTGACCGCCACGGACCTGACCGGAAATAGCTTGATGTTGGGATTCGACTTCGACTTTTAAAAACAACTCTCGATTGGCAAGGTTCATGTTTTGGTTCGAGCTGTTTGAGATACCGATTTTGAGGATATCGACGATGAATACGTTGAAGGCAGCTCAGTTTCGGGTCGTATTTGTCCACGTTGTTCTGGCGGCGCTCTGCACAGTCCGGGTTGTGGCACAGGATGCGCCTGACGTGGGTCCCCATCCGCACCAGCCGCTCAAGCCTATGGAGAGCCATATCGGCCACGTGACCGGGCATGCGAAGGACGCGAAGACGGACTATCGCAGGTATTGCGCTGGATGCCACGGCGACCAGGGCGATGGCAACGGGGAAAATGCGGTCTGGCTCGATCCCAAGCCACGCGACTTCACGATCGCGACGTTTAAATGCCGCTCAACCCCCACCGGCACATTGCCGACTGACCAAGACCTGTTCAACACGATTGGCCGCGGTGTGACCAATTCGAATATGCCGATCTGGAACACTTTCACTGACCATCAGCGTGCCAACCTGGTGGCTTACATCAAGACTTTCTCGCCGCGTTGGGAAAAAGAGAAAGCCGGCGATCCGATCAACATTCCAGCCGAACCTCCAGTAACGATCGAGAGCATTTCGCATGGAAAGGCGCTGTTCACCAAGCTGGAATGCTGGAAGTGTCATGGTCCGGAAGGCAAGGGGGATGGTCCTTCGGCCGCGACGCTCACGGACAGTAAGGATCAACCGATACGGCCCTACAATTTTGCCAGCGGCGGGGACGATGCGCGCTTTAAGTGCGGTTCCACCAATCAGGACGTGTACCGGATTTTCATGACCGGCGTGGACGGTACTCCGATGCCTTCCTTCGCCGACACCATTCAACCCAACGATGCCTGGGATCTGGTGCACTTTCTCCGCACTCTGCAAGTCCATCGTCACAGTAAAGAAAATGACGTGTTGAAAGCGGCAGGAGGGACGATTCCTCCCTACGTAGATAAGGCAGCGCCGTCCATCCAGCCGGCAAGCGGGGCTGCGGGCGGCGGAAATTAGAACGTTCTATCACCAAGATAGTGTTTAGGAGGCAAGAAATGCGTGCGAGCAAGTATGCAGCAGCGATTCTGACAGCGACTCTTTGTCCTGTCCTGATGTTCGGCGGTACGGTCAGCGGAAAAGTGACATATACAGGCACACCCGTAAAACCGAAACCAATTGACATGTCGAAAGAGCCGAGCTGTGCCAAACAGCACAATCCCCCAGTCACTACTGAGACGGTAGTGACCGGTCAGGGCAATACTCTCGAGAACGTGGTGGTGTACATCTCTGCGGGCGCGGATGACGCCAATGCTCCGACCCAGACCGTCAGCTTCGAACAGAAGGGTTGCCAGTACCTTCCCCATGTTCTTGCGATGCATACCAATCAGGACCTGAAGGTGCTGAACGACGATCAGACATCGCACAACATCCATCCATTGGCGAAGGTTAACCGCGAATGGAATAAGTCGCAGCCTCCCGGAGCTCCTCCGATCGATGCGAAATTCGATCAGCCTGAGTTTATTTCCGTAAAGTGCAATATCCATCCCTGGATGCACGGCTGGTTCGCGGTGCTGAAGACAAATCATTATTCAATCAGCAAGGAAAATGGTGCTTTCTCCCTTCCAGACCTCAAGCCTGGAAAGTACACGATTACGGCCTGGCACGAGGATTACGGTACTCAGACTCAGGAAGTCACCATCACTGGAAACGAAACCAAGTCGGTTGACTTCGCCTTCAAGGCAAAGGCCTACTAACCTGCTTTGATTGCGGTCGTCGCTGCGCGGCGACCGCTTATCCCATCAAGAGGTCGGGCAATCCCGGCAGATGCGAGGGAACATGGGCGGCAAGCTATTCGCAGTTTTGGTCATCTTGATTGCGTTGGCGTCGGCAGTTCCCATTATCAATCACACATTCTTAGGCGCCCGGGTGCAGCCCCCTGAGGACATTTCTACCCACGGCTCCGAAATCGACAAACAGATTGACGAAACCATGGTCGAGGCTGGGTTGTCATTTCTGGCAGCGCAGCTGGTGCTGGGTCTTTTCGTGTGGCAATTTGGCGGCCGCAAGAAGGGTCCGCTGAAGAATTTCCCGGGCGGCGCCAAGTACCTGGTCATTG
>QIAK01000264.1:4107-6280 GCA_003225515.1 Acidobacteriota bacterium
GCTAGTTGGCGCCGAGGCGATTGCTCTGGGAGCAGTTGGCACGAAAGCGTGGGCGAAGGTGTACTTTCAACCGGCCGCGGCGGACGCGCTGCCCATTCAGGTTCAGGCCGGGCAGTTCGCTTTCTATTTTCGCTACGCCGGTCCAGACGGAAAATTCGGCGCCATCCATCCCGAGAAGATCGATGAAGGCAATTCAAATTTCTTTGGGCTTGATCCAGAGAATGATATTCCGGCGCGGGACGATATCACATCGGGCGAACTCGTGATTCCCGTCAATAAAGAAATTCATTTGATGATGCATGCCAAGGATGTGGGGCACTCGTTCTATGTGCGCGAGTTGCGGATTCAACAGGATTTCGTCCCCGGCCTTGATCTCTCTCTGCATTTCACCGCGACCAAGGTCGGCAAATACGAGATTGTCTGCACCCAACTGTGCGGCCTCGGGCACTACAACATGAGGGGATACCTGAATGTGATGTCGCAGGATGACTTCGACAAATGGCTGAAGTCGCAGTCGAGCTAATTAGGACAACTTTGTGAACAGGTGAACAAAATGTCTGAGACATCGGCACACGTAGTCCCTCATGGACCACCGACAAGCTTCATCCGCAAGCATGTTTTCAGTCTCGACCACAAGGTGATCGGCAAGCAGTATTACGCGCTTGCCCTTCTGGCCGTGGTGACTGGGATGGTGCTCTCGTGGATCATGCGAATTCACCTGGTATGGCCGAATGCCCCCATCCCTTTGCTGGGGGCGCTTTCGAAAGTAGGCGCGCCCGGAGGCGTCGTGACGCCGGAGTACTATCTCTCGCTCATGACCATGCACGGAACACTGATGGTGTTCTTCGTGCTGACGAATGCGCCATTCGCGGCTTTTGGTAACTACTTCCTGCCCATCCAGATTGGCGCGGAAGATATGGCTTTTCCCCGTTTCAACATGATGTCGTTCTGGACGACGTTCGTTGCTTTCTGCATCCTGGTGGCGGCATTTTTCGTGGGCGATGGACCGCCGCTCTCAGGTTGGACTGCCTATGCTCCGCTGAGCGCCGTGGGAAAGGATGCCGGCCCCGGGCAGGGACTTGGACAGACCCTATGGGCCTTGTCGATTTTTGTTTTCTGCATCGCTTCGCTGCTGGGCTCTTTGAATTTCATTGCCACGACACTGGACTTGCGGACCAAGGGCATGACACTGGCTCGCATGCCGATTGTGAGTTGGGCCTGGTTTATCACTTCTTGTATCGCGCTCCTCGCGTTTGCGGTTCTGATGCCTGCCTGCCTGCTGCTGATTCTTGACCGCGTTGGGGGAACGAGTTTCTTTATCCCCTCTGGGCTGAACGTGAGTGACCATCTGCAGCCGCACCAGGGAGGCTCGCCGCTGCTCTGGCAGCATCTATTCTGGTTCTTTGGGCATCCTGAGGTTTACATCGCGATTCTTCCCGCGATCGGAATCGTCAGCCACATTCTGATCAACAGCATGCGTAAGCCCATGCTGAGTCATAAAGCCATTATTTATTGCATGATGGGCATCGGATTCCTCAGCTACATGGTTTGGGGACATCATATGTTCCTAAGCGGAATGAACCCGTTTTCGGCATTGGTATTTTCGTTTCCCACGCTGATCATCACGATCCCGGCCACAATCATGACTTTGATGTGGCTGGGCAGTCTGTATGGATCAAACTTGAGAATCAACTCCGCATCGCTGTTCTGCCTGGGTTTCATCTCCATGTTCGTCAGCGGCGGTGTCAGCGGATTCTTCCTGGCTCAACCCTCGATTGACATTTATCTGCATGCGACTTACTTCGTAGTCGGTCACTTCCACATGGTGATGGGCGTAGCGGCCATCTTCGGGGTTTTTGCCGGAACATATTTCTGGTTCCCCAAAATGACCGGCCGCATGATGAATGAGACTCTGGGACGGTTGCATTTCTGGTTCACGTTCGTCGGAACATACTGCATCTTCATGCCATTCCACTACCTGGGATTGGCGGGCAATGTCCGGCGGTACTCGGCGTTCACCGACGACTACCTGATTCCGCTGATTCCGATTCACAAGTTCATCACCTATGCCGCACTGTTCACGGGAGCGGCGCAATTGATCTTCATCTTCAATTTGATCTACAGCCACTTCAAAGGACCGATCGCGTCCGCGAATCCCTGGGAGGCTACTTCG
>QIAK01000265.1 GCA_003225515.1 Acidobacteriota bacterium
GCCGCCATCATCGACAACGACAAGCCGCGAACCAGGTCGAGTTTCATTCCCACAATCGCGAAGTACGCAGGAATAAAGAACGCGAACGATACCTTTCCTATCGCGTCGAGCGACTCCGAGAACAGTCTGCGCTTCTTGTGTACGACGGCGAAGCCCGCAAGAAAGGCGGCAAATACCACGCTGACGTCGAGTGCCCCGGCAACCACACAGTATCCGAGAAGAACTGCAATCGTATAGGCCACCGGCGAGTGTTTCGCGATAACGTTGAACCGTGATTTGTTAATTCGCTTCACTATCCGGGGAAGGATCGTCAGCCCCAGTCCGAAGAATCCGATCGTACTGATCAAGTGAACCGACATCTCCCGGAAGTTGAGTGCGGTTTTGCCGGCCATTGCTGTCGCCACCGCCAGCGCCAGCCACAACACGATGTCTTCCAGCACGGCGACGCCGAGAACTAGTCGTGCGAAACGGGTGTGAAGTATCTTCAAGTCCGCGAAAATCTTTGAAACAACCGGAACGGACGTTACGGCGACCCCGACGGCGAGAATGATGATCAGAGATATGCGATTGCCGTTAGGACCGGCGAGCGCGGGGCCTATAAGCCACGGACCCAGCACAAGCCCAAGGATGAATGGTATGCCCGTACCCACGATAGCCAGCCAACCCACTTCGCGACGCTCTTCGCGAGTGAACAACTGGCGGGTTTCCGCCCCAGACAGGAACATCAGTAGCAGCAAGCCGAGCCAGTAAACAAAATTCAAAATGTTTATCTGATGTTTCGTGGCTTCCATCAGCCCTGACGCGAACGGCAATCGGCCGATCAGAGACGGCCCCAGTACGATGCCGGCCAGGATTTCGCCGACCACCTTCGGCTGTCGGAGTCTCACGAAGAAATAGCCGAGCAACTGTGCCAACCCGACAAGAAGTAAGAGTATTAAGAGAATCGAAGTCAGATCAGAGTTTGACACGTTTGCCCTCACGCAGCTTAGGATGCCTTCAGCGTGAGAGGGTTTGTCATGGAGGGTTCAAAAGCAGCCCGGAGCAGCGAGCTCCGCAAGACCATCCTTTGCGTTCGCTGCGTGCCATGACCGATGAGGCATTGCGGGGTCTGCAACCACGGTTCAACAAGCTGTACGCCAAAACTGGCTGCCCCTGGGAACGGGCAACAAACGTTCATTCTTCTGCAAGGCACTTGCAGACCAATGCGGGACTTTGTCACCCTCGGCGAGCATACTCTATGCAAATCCTTTCACCTAGCCAGATCTCCCAGCCAAGCTGCGAACCGTAACCCCTTGGAGCAAACCGACATAACGAATGAAGAAAATGGACCGCTGCTTGCCCTGAAAACGGCGAGTGAGAGCATTAGCTAGAAGCTAGAAGCTAGAAGCCAAAAGCCAAAAGCCAAAAGCCAAAAGCCAAAAGCCAACAACGAAAGCCGAACCGAAAGGAACCATGAATCGTCGCATCTGGCCCGCGATTCTCGTCCTGACGATCCCCGTGATCGCTTTAGGCGTAACCACGCCTGCTTCGCGTCTGCAATCCGCTAAGATTGCGCAGCGCGAAAACGAGATCTCGCGAACCGTCGCCCGCGCTTCGCAGTTCGTTGACGTCGCTCACATCAGTTCGCGGCCATCCTGCGAAGACGTTCAGCCGCCCGAGGCCCTTACCACTCCCGATCCTTTTTTCTCCTCGTCTGCCCAGGGCCGCAAAGTAACCGTCAGCTTCATCATAGGAACCGATGGCCGCGTGCACAGCCCGCTGATCCTCGAAAGCGCGGGACTCGCCGGCGATCGTCACGTCCTGCAAACCGTGCGCGCCTGGAGATATCGCCCAGCAACCTGCAATGGCGTTCCCACCGAGATCGAAGGCAAGATCGAGTTTTCCAGCCGATAGCATGAGTCCGCGCCGCTAGGCTAGAATGAGCCAGCAGTGGAGTAATTGGATTCGTGGACACGATTCGTGGACAAAGATAAGAAAAATCCCAGACCGGCTGACGCGCCAGTGCGCGCCGCGGACATGGACGAACTGTACCGCAGGCTGCAACCTGAAATGCGGCGTCCCAAGCCCAATCCCGAGGCGATTGCCGCCGCCCTTGAGGCCGCCCAACGCCTGGCCGCGGAGGCCGACGCCGAGCAGGCCGCCGATAGCGCCCAGGAACTTACCGGCACCATCGTCTGTAGGGTTTGCGGATACCGCAATCGTGAAGGAAATAAATTCTGCGGCATGTGCGGCATCACCGTCATACAAGCGATGCAAGCGGAAGACACGAAAAAAACGGAACACACAGAGTTGGAATCCGCAGCTGACCCTCAGCCGCGCGCGCTTGCAATTCGACCTGACTCGTTTCCCGACCACTCGGCCAGGCCTGCTGCTACGGCTCCTTCGGGGCAGGAGACGCATCACTACCATCATCACTATCACCACCACTATTTTCCCGGCGGTGAGGCGATGGCTGGGCGGGTTGCGGATCAGGTTCGAGACCGAGATCCGATTCGCGACGACAAGTTGCGTCCCACAGCCGCGCTTCGCGGGGACATGAGCCGCGCCGAAGCCGCCGTACGCCGCATCGCGCAAGAGTGGGTGCTGGCCTGCAACACCAAACATCTCGACGATCTGCTCGAACTTTACACCAGCGATGCCATCGTGCTGCGCTCGAATTGTCCTCCGCTGCGGGGCGCCTCCGCCGTGCACGAATTTTTCTTTGGCGCGCTCGATGCCGGATTGGGTGAGGTAGAACTCGAACCGCTCCGCGTGGAAGTTGCCGGCGAACTCGCCTACGAGGCTGGACGATTCAAAGCCTTGATTCCCAGCGCCACCGGAAAGCGCCGCGAAGAGCGCGGAAAATATCTCTGGGTCTGCGCTCGCCAGACCAACGGCGAATGGAAAGTCACCGCCGACTGCTGGTCCAGCGACCTCACGCTAACCACGCTGGAATCCGACATCCCGCAAAGCGCCGCCATAAAAACCAGCGTCCCCCGCAAAACTCTGTAACCCGGACCCAACTTTCAAACCCCTACTCCCAATTTCTCCAGGTCGCTGCGCAACTGTTCGATGACGGACATTTCAATTGCGTGCATCCCAACCTTGGCCGCCGATTCCAAATTAAGCGGCCGGTCATCGATGAAGCAGCACTGCTCGGCTGGAATCTGAGTGGTCTCCAGAGCCAGACGGTAGATGTCGATCTCAGGCTTGCGATATCCCACGAAGCAAGAACTGATGAAGAGCTGAAACATCTTCCGCATCCCAAACTTTTCGATGCGATCGTAGTTCAGCTCGCGCGATTCATTATTGATGGTCCCCATGAAATATTTCCCGGAATCGGCCAGAGCCTGCGCGAACTGCAGGACGACAGGGAAGGGCTGAGAAAGAGAAAACATGTAGTCGCGGAATTCGTCACGCGAAAAAGACCGGGTGCGATAAAAAACCGTGCGATCGAGATAGTCCTCAAGAGTGATCTTGCCGCGCTCAAAAGATGAGACCAGCATCTCGTGGCGCGACTGAAATTCGTCCGCGTCAAGATGAAAGTGCTCAAGCGCAGCAGCGCGTTGCGTATGGTCCCAGGCATTGCTCAGCAAAACACCGCCAACATCCCAAAAAATAGCGCGGATCGGGGCCAAAGTTTCCTCCTTGAGAGAGAAGCCGGACAGTGCCGCTGACCACTAACCACTAACCTCTAACTACTAACCCAAGAGTGTAGATGAATTCGTGAGGAGGCGGATGAGCCCCAAGACCCTATCATCTTGAGCGAAGCAGGCCGGTGAGCGAAGCGAACCGGGACCCACTCTGTCATCTTGAGCGAAGCAGACCGGTGAGCGAAGCGA
>QIAK01000081.1 GCA_003225515.1 Acidobacteriota bacterium
GCCAGGTGCAAGCGCGGCCAATCGGTTCGCTCCGGCCAATGCGCGCTCCGGGTTATTCGAGGCTTCCACGGTATGAATGTAGTAGTGGACCGCACCCAGATGATCGGGATCACGCTTCAAGACGGATTCCAGCGTGGCCACGATTTCTTCCGTGCCGGCTTCGGGCGTGCCATCCTGATGCCACAGTCCCCAGGGATGCAGGTTCATTCCAGACTCGGCAAATAACGTTGCTGCGTCCAGATCATCGGGAGAACCGGCTGCGACCTGCCGCATGGAGTCGTGATAATCCTCGGCGGCTTTCTTCAAATCAGAATTCGGATCGGCAGGAAAGCGCTTGGCCATCGCCTGTATGTAGCCGCGCTCGGCCGGGGATGCTCCATCGGATAAATCCGAAGCTTTTTGTGCCGCATCATGCGCACGCTTAAATCGAGCGGGATCGGCGGGATCGTTGTAGTTCGGCCCCACCGCCTCGGCCACACCCCAGTAAGCCATGGCCAGTTTTGGATCGAGCTCCGCCGCGTGCTCAAAAGATCGCGCCGCTTCATCATGATTGAAGGCGTAAATGAAGCGTAATCCCTGGTCAAAGAATTGCTGCGCCTGCGGATTTTTGGTCGACACAGGATGATGAAGATCGCCAAGTCCGGTCACCAGCGTGACCGGATGGGCCTGCATGTGGGCGGCATGATCTTGCGCCATCGCCCCCACGCAAAACAAAGCAACACACAATACTTGCGCCAGAATTTTCATCTGGTAAGCCTCCTGATTCAATTTTGAAGCTCGAGCCCCAACCGATGGAATGGGCGCGGACAAACAACGCCCTTTGCAAGTGCCGCCCAGCTTATGACAAATTGCGGCGATTGCCAAGTTGTTCGCGAGACCGAATCACGCAAATCCTTCGCGCAAAGAAGGCGGCTGAGCCTCTCAGCGGCTCAGCCTCAGGTACAATCCAGCTTCGAGCAGCCGATTTTGACCTGTGTATGCGCAAGGCCGCATTACTTTACAACCCGGATTCCGGCGGCAGCAAGCAACGACAGAGAGAGTTGGAGTCCGCCGTTGACGTTCTAAAAAATGCCGGTGTAGACGCCGGGCTGGTACCCACCAAATCACCGCATCACGCACTGGAAGAAACTCGGCTGGCGATCGACTCCGGTTGCGACACAATCTTCGCCTGTGGCGGGGACGGCACGATTCATAACATCGCGCAGGTCGTGGCGAACTCGCCGGCTGCGCTTGCAATTCTGCCGCTCGGCACCGCCAACGCCCTGGCCCATGATCTTAATGTTCCCTTCAATGTAGTTGCCGCCGCGAAGGCGTCGCTACACGCGGTGCCCCGGCGAATCGCGCTTGGCCGCGTATTTTTTTCCGATCTTAAAGGGAAGCCCGGCATGCGTTATTTCATCGTAGCTGCCGGGGTTGGCGTTGACGCCCATCTTTTTTACAAGCTCCACACTGGAGCCAAGCAGCGCATGGGTATGGGCGCGTACTATGCCAAAGCCTGGCACCTGTGGTTCAGCTATCCCATGACGCGCTTCGCCGCGGAGTACACGGCGGAAGGCTCTAACAAGTCGCGTCGCGTCGACGTGACGGAATTGATGGCCATCCGCATCCGCAACTTTGGTGGAATCCTTCAGGAACTCGCGCCCGGGGCATCCCTCGACCGGAACGACATGCGGCTGGTCTTCTGCCGAACTGCGAATCGCCTGGCGTATCTGGCGTACGTGACCCGCGGGCTGCTGCGGCTTCATTGGTCAATTCCTGGAATTGACCTGGACCACAGCACAAAAGTGTCTTGCGCATACCGGCAGCCCTCGGGAGCATCGGAGGAACAGCGGAAGATTTACGTTGAAGCCGATGGCGAACTCCTGGGCACGCTTCCCGCCGAAATTACAGTCGTGCCGGACGCCCTGACGCTGTTGGCGCCGGCCAACCAGGCAATTTAATCACAGGACGATTTCCGCCACCTGCCGAGCCGGTGTCGCTCATTTTGAATTTCTAATGGCACCTTCAATGGTCGATGGCGTCATCCAGAGCGGAGCCGTTCTTCAGGCGGAGCGAAGGATCTCCCGCCAGGACACTGCGTGCAAGGGGAGATCCCTCGGCCCGCTCGCAAAAACCCGGGCTCTTTGGTCTGATAACAACGACGGGATGCTCCTGGTGAGATTCAGATTTCAATAGGCCACGTGCCGAGCCGTTAGGTGGCGCGTCTTGATCTGAGCAAGTAGAATTCCTCGAACCGATTGGAACCTCTCACTCACTTTCTGACTGGCGCTTGCCTGGGACGCGCCGGGCTCAATCGCAAGACCGCCCTTGCCACGCTTACATTGACGCTCGCAGCCGAAGCTCCTGACCTGGACGTGATCGGGAGCATTCGCGGTTCGGCATTTGCCTTTGCCCACCACCGCGGATTCACCCACTCCTTGCTGGGAGTTCTACTCGATGCTTTAGTCGTGGTCGGCTTCGTGTATCTGATCTGGCGCGTCCGTGGACGAAAGGTCAAGAAACCCAATCTACCGCCGCGCTGGGGACTGCTCTATCTTTATGCCTGTCTCGCCGGACTCAGCCACATCCTGCTCGACTTCACGAACAATTATGGGGTTCGACCCTTCTGGCCGTTTTCCGAGCGATGGTATTCCTGGGATATTGTCTTCATCGTTGAACCGGTGATGCTGGTGCTTCTGATTCTTGGCCTGGTCGTGCCGGCGCTCTTTGGACTGATCGACAAAGAAATCGGCGCGCACCGCAGCCCGGTTCCGCGTGGACGCCTCTCTGCAACGGTCGCGCTCATCGGCGTCGTCCTGATGTGGGGAGTACGCGATTATGAGCATCGTCGCGCCGTCAGCGCGCTCGAAGCTCGCACCTATAACGGAGCGGACCCTCTGCGCGTGTCCGCATATCCGAAGTGGATCGATCCTTTCCACTGGTACGGCGTGGTAGAGACGCCTGCTTTCTTCGCTCTTGCGCCGGTCGATTCCCTCACGCCCGAGGTCGATCCCGAAGGCCGGCTCGAAATCCGCTACTCCGGTCACTCTGGCGGCAAAAAAATCCTACATTGGTCGCGCGTTTCTGGACTGGGCAAAATATCCCATTACTGAAACAGAAGCTCTCCAGCCTCCGGAACAGGGTTTCGTCGTTTTATTTCAGGATCTGCGTTTTACCGGAACCCCGCGCGCCATTACCCGTCGCCCCCGCCGGGGTGCCCTGAGCAAAGCAGTGGAACTAGACAAGAACCTGCACGTCGTAGGCGACGTCTACGACACCGAAAAGGGTCGAATCGTGGTTCCCGAGCCTGGACAGCGATAGCTGTCGCTTGACGCGAACCTGCTCCAGCGCCCAGAATAAGACTCGTCTCTGAGGTGATCGTCATGCTGGCTTATCTTTTTATCGTCTTTGCTCTGGTATTCCGGTTCATTCCCCATCCCATGGCGTTTACGCCGGTGGGCGCGGCTCTCCTGTTCTTTGGAGCACGCGCGGAGCGCCGCCGCCTCTGGGTTCCTCTGGCCCTGCTTGCCGCATCTGACGTGATCCTCACCACACTGGTGTACCGCTATCCTTTCAGCTGGGATCATTTCGTAACGTGGGCGTGGTACGCGGCTATGCTCTGGATGGGCACGAGCCTGAGGCAGAATGCGGGAGCCTTTCGCATTCTCGGCTCCGCGCTGGCAGGTTCGGTTTCCTTTTTTGTGGTGAGTAACTTCGCGGTCTGGGCCGCGTGGGGGATGTATCCCCATAGCTTCCCCGGCTTATTAGCTTCGTACGACGCAGGCCTGCCGTTCTTCCAGCGCGCCATTGTGGGAGATCTTCTGTTCACGGGAGCCATGTTCGCTGCCCCAATTCTGATCCACACGCTCTCTGAGCGCCTGCACGGCTCAAGCGACCACACCGCCAACGTTTGAGAAAGTCTCGTTACGCGGTGCTGGACGCATTGGTCCGTTAAGGTAGAGCGGACGAATGCGTTCGCCGGCACGTGATTCGGGATCGCTTATATCTCCGCCTCAGCCGCTCTCCGACGCAGCCACAGCGCCAGCCACAAGCAAACACCGGCCAGTACAACCGACAGAATCAAAATCCAGTGATGCTTAAACGTCCCGCCCAGTAGTCCCACAATCTGTGGACCGAACCACAGCACCAGCACCGACAGCACGCCAAACCTGACGCACCTTCCCAGGAAGATCGCCACCAGAAAATCCCGGAGCGGCATTTCGAATACCGCCGCAGCCAGCACAAAGATTTTGAACGGCAACGGCGGCGGCAGCATCCCGGGAAACATCAATGCCCAGAATTCATGCGCCTCAAATGAACGATGGATTTTCAGGAACCGCTCCTCCGAAATCCGCTTGCGGAGCACCTTTTCTCCCCCAACATATCCGACGATGTACAGCGGGATGCTGCCCAGCGCCGATGCCAGCGCCGCCAAAGCGATGTACAGCAGAAAATGCCGGCGGTCCTGATACACATACGTCGTGACTACAAAATCGACGGGCATTCCCAACAGCGCACTGTCGGCAAACGCAATCACGAATACGCCCCAGATCCCGAGCACCTTCATCATCCCCAGGACCCAGATCGTATAGCGCGCCAGTATGTGTTCAATAGTCTTCAATGGAAAGTAAGTGTACGTGATCGAAATCGAAGTGTCAGTCGAGCCCAGGTTATGACGTTCTGGGATAGGTGGCCACGGACGCCTTCGTCCGGTGAATGCAGCGCGGACAAATACCCGCTACCTGATGTTGCTCCCGCTTACCCGCCCGCTGGATTCTCCTGCTATCATCGCAGCCCATGCGTAAACTGTTCCTGACTCTCTGTACGACGTTGTTGTCGAAGGCGGGCGCGTGGTCGACCCCGAGACCTCCCTCGACGCCGTCCGCAACGTGGGCATCCGCGGTGGAAAGATCGTCCGCATCTCCGCCACTCCGCTCAGTGGACGCCGAGTCATCCATGCCGCAGGCCTCGTAGTCGCTCCCGGCTTTATTGACTTGCACCAGCACGGCCAGGAACTCGAAAGTCAGCGCGTGAAAGCCTTCGATGGCGTGACCACCGCGCTCGAAATGGAAATCGGAGCGGCCGACGTCGCGGAGTTTCTGAATTCGAAGCAGGGACATTCGCTCATCCATTACGGCACCACCGCCAGCCACGCCGCCGCGCGCTCCCTGATTTTTGGTGCGCCCTTGGCGAATGGGACCATCCTCCCAAAGAGCGGCCCAGCTACCGATACACCCGCTACCCCGGAGCAGATCGAGCGCATTCAAAAACGCCTGCGCGACGAACTCGACGCCGGCGCGCTCGGCATCGGCATGGGAATTCAATACACGCCCGGCGCGACGCGACTCGAAGTCATCGACATGTTCCGCGTGGCCGCTGAACGCAAGCTGCCGGTCTATACCCACCTACGCAGCAACGGGCGCATAGAACCCGGCTCCGCAGTTGAGTCCGTCGAAGAAGTAATCGGCGCTGCCGCCATCACCGGCGCTCCTCTACACATCGTTCACATCAACAGCACGTGCCTGCGCGATTCGCTGGAGTGCATCTCGCTCATTGAAGGAGCACGCGCCCACGGCCTCGATGTGACCACCGAGGCTTATCCCTACATCGCCGGCATGACGGCAATTAATTCCGCGGTATTCAACCCTGGCTGGCGTGAAAAACTGGGCATCGACTATGACAATCTCGTCATTCCCGACACCGGCGAGCACCTGACCAAAGAGCGCTTCGAGGAACTGCATAATTCCAGCAAACAACAGTGGATACTTATTTTCGCCAACACACAGGAAACGGTCGATGCCGTTATCCCGAACCCACTGATCATGATTGCGAGCGACGGAGCCGTGGGCCATCCCCGCAATGCCGGAACTTATTCGCGCGTCCTGGCACAATACGTGCGCGAGAAGAAGACACTTACCCTCATGGAAGCTCTCCGCAAAATGACTCTGATGCCTGCGCAAATGCTGGAACGTTCCACTCCCGCCGCCCACCAGAAAGGGCGCCTGCAGGAGGGCGCCGACGCCGATATCGTAGTCTTCGATCCCCAAACTATCGCCGACCGCTCCACCTTCCAAAAGCCCATGGAACAAAGTGTTGGCGTCCACTACGAAATGGTTGGAGGAACGTTATTGATCGACGAGGGCAAACTAGTCCCTGATGTCTTCCCCGGCCGTGCCTTGTTAGGACCAGCCAAGGCGCACTAAACAGTGAATCAGAGGTGCTCGTATAGAAGTGAGGCGTGTGGGGGGACGGACGCCTTCGCCCGTCCAGGTTTTGAAGTGTAGCTAGCGATGTTCCGTCTTACCACTCAACAACTCAATCGCATGTGGAATCAACTCAGCTACAGCCTGCAACGACTCCGCCGCTCCCGCAGGACTTCCCGGCAAGTTAAGGATCAACGCTCTTCCCCGCACTCCGCACACCCCGCGGCTTAAAGCAGCAAACGGAGTCTTCTTCCATCCCTCACTGCGCATCCGCTCCGCTACTCCATCGAGAAGGCGGTCGCATACAGCGACGGTGGCCTCCGGGGTGACATCACGCGCAGCGATCCCGGTCCCACCGGTGGTCACAACCAGGCGCACCTCGCGGGCCAGCCGTATCACCAAATTTTGAATTTGTATGGAGTCGTCCGGAACAATTTCGCGAACGGTCACCGCGAAGTGAAGCTTCTCGAGAACTTGCGCCGCCGCCGGACCTGAGAGGTCCTGGCGTTCTCCGCGGGCGCAGGAATCGCTGACTGTCACCACCGCAGCCGTGAGTCCCGGCGGCTCAGCCATCGAGGAGGACATCTTCCTCTTCTTCCTTTCGTGCCGAGCGGGCAGGCGCTGCGGGAGCGCTCGCGGGAGGCGCCACTGGTGGGGGAGCAGGCTCAGTTTCCGGCTCTCCGCCGCCATCACGGGATGATTCGTCGAGCAATCGCAGCCCTTCCATCAGCAATCCCTGGGTGTTGAGCTGGGTCGTTTCCTTATCTGTTTTACCTTCGAAATCGAGCTGGAAATTCCCCCCGGTCCAGCGCAGTACTTTGAACACGGCCGGATCGCCGACCAAGGCTCCGTAGGTCGCGTGTTTCACCTGGCCTTCCGCAAAGAACACCTCGCAGGCGTCGCCTTCATTGCTGAGAGAAAGCTGGCAGCTTTTCCGGCCCATCTCCAGCGACTGCATCAGGTCGATCACGTTCATCTGCGAAAGACTGCCGCGCACCACGCCATCTTTGGGTGCAGTCTTCGACATTTTTTCCAGCGCAATCCGGTCGATCAGGCGCTTGATGCGGCGTGTGGCGTCCTTCAGAAAAAACGGCTTCTCGAGATAGTCGTCCGCGGCGTCGCCGGGCGATAGGCGCTCCGCAATGTCCGCCTTGCTGGCCATCAGCATGGTCGAAAAGTTGGCGGTTGCGGGACGGCTCTTCAGTTTGTCCACTAACTGCCGTCCATCCATCCCGGGCATTTTGTAGTCGCACACCAGCAGGTCCGGAGGATCGTCAACAGCTTTCAGAAGAGCGTCGGCAGCATCGGTTGCGGTCGTCACCTGCGCCAGCGGAGCCAGCGCCTGGTGCAACATCGCCAGCACCATCGGATTGTCATCCACGACCAGCAGCTTGACGTTGTTTGCCATTAAAGTTGCCGGGCTTATTTACCGCGCCGGTATTCTCCGCTCTTGCCGCCGCTTTTCCGCTCCAGCACAATCTCTCGAATTGCGATGCCCTTGTCCAGCGCCTTGCACATATCGTAGACCGTCAGCGCGGAAACACTGGCCGCAACCAGCGCTTCCATTTCAACCCCAGTCTCGGCGCTGGTGGCGACTTTAGACGTGATAGCGACGCCATTCTCGCACACGCGCAGATCGACATCAATGAGCGCCAGCGGCAATGGATGGCACAGGGGAATCAGTTCGGCGGTTCGCTTGGCCGCCATAATCCCCGCGATCCGCGCCACTTCCAGAGGATCACCTTTGGGATTTTGTGGAAGCGCCGCCAAGACTGCCGGCGTCATCTCCACAAAAGCACTGGCCTCGGCCTCGCGCTTGGTTACTGACTTACCGGAGACATCAACCATGCGCGCCCGTCCGGCGTCGTCGTAATGGGACAATTTCTTGGCCATGCCGAAGCTCTATCTTACAAGGAATCCTCGCGCGAGAGGACGGAGCCGTTTCATCGGAGCATCACCGCGATCCACTCGCCTGCTGGAATTTGTTCGCGGTCCGGTGGAATTACGATGTAGCAATTTGCGCGGGTAGTGGCGGCAATATCGCCGGATCCCTGCCACGCTACCAACTCGACCTGCGAGCCTTCAAATTCTCCGGAGAGCATTGCAGGGAGAAAACGTTTTAGACCTGTCTTAACTCGGATTTCCTTCTTCAGGCGGGCATGAAGAAACGTCAGCTTGCGAGGAGACTGCCCGGCTAGAGCCTCCAGCAGCGGCCGCGCAAACAATTCGAACGTCACCATGGTCGAGACCGGATTTCCGGGAAGGCCGAAAAAGTAGCGTGGCCGTGCGCCCACGCCACACCTGCCGAACACAACGGGGCGCCCAGGCTGAATTTTTGCGCCGGTAAAAAAGAATTCCGCAAGCATTTCTGAGAGAGCTTGTTCGACCAGATCGTAACGTCCCATCGAGACTCCGCCGGTCACAAGCAGCAGGTCAGCTTTCAGGCCTACCTCGATCGAGCGCAGCAATCCTTGCAACTCGTCGGGCGCAACCGGCAGCAGCACGGGGTCGCCGCCTGCGTTCTGAATCTGCGCCGCCAGAGAATAACTATTCGAATTGCGAATCTGCGTCGGACCCGGAATCGCATCCACATCCACAATTTCATCGCCCGTGGTCAGCACGGCGACTCGGGGACGCTTATATACGGAGAGCCTCGACTTCCCTGCCGAGGCAGCCAGCGCGAGAGAGGCTTCATTCAGACGGATTCCCGGGTCCAGCAGAGGGCTTCCCGCACGGGACTCTGCGCCGCGTGGAACAATGTTCTCCCCGGCCGCGACGCTCCTCTTGAATTCAACCCGCTTGCCCAGTCGCGACGTGTATTCCACCATCACGACCGCGTCGGCGCCCGTGGGCACGGGAGCTCCCGTCATTATCGCCGCGGTCTCCCCGCGGCCGACGTTTGCTGGAATTCTCTCCAGCTTCTCGCCCGCTTTGATTTCGGCGATGACATCGAACGTCGCAGGAATCTCGGTCAGGTCCGCCGATCGGACCGCATAACCATCTCGCGTGGACCGCGGAAACGGCGGAATGTCACGGTCCGCCAGCACCGGCTCGGCTAACACTCGACCCGCAGCCGCGAGCAGATCCACAGATTCCGTCGCCGGAGCCGGGATGCCCGCCGCTTGTTCCTCAACCACACGCCGGGCATCTTCAAAGCTCAAAACAGTGGAATGAACCGGAGCCACAGACATGTAGAAATAATAGTAGAAATTCAATGAACCGTGATTCGTTGTCTTATTGCCCCGCCGGTTCGCTATGATTTCTTGCCGTGATCTTGTGCGCTTTAATGAGGTGATATGGAACGCCACACAGCTCTAGTGACGGGAGCCAGCCGGGGAATCGGGAAAGAAATTGCTCTTGAGCTGGCGCGCAACGGATACCGCGTCGCCGTGAACTACTACAACGATCACGCACATGTTGAAACGACCGTTTCCGAACTTCGGGCTGTACCAAGCACTACGCCCGATGACGTGCTGCCAGTCGAAGCTGATATCCGATCGAGCAGCCAGGTGAGTGCAATGTTCGAACGCGTAATCGGCACTTTCGGGCGTCTCGACCTGCTGGTGAACAATGCCGGAGTGCAAATCTGGAAACCCCTTCTGGACGTGACCGAGGAAGAATGGGACTTGGTCGTCGACACCAACCTGAAAGGCTGCTTCCTCTGCACCCAGCAGGCTGCGAGATATATGAAAGATCACGGAGGAGGTTCTATCGTGAATCTCGGCTCCGGCTGCAACAAGCTCGCGTTTCCGTCTCTCGTCGCCTATACCGCGAGCAAGGGCGGCATCGAGATGTTCACCAAAGAATCAGCGGTGGAGTTAGGCCGCTACGGAATACGCGTGAATTGCATTGCGCCCGGGTCGATTGAATCCGAGCGCACGCGAGCCGAAGATCCGGACTACGCGGGAACGTGGTCCAAACTCACTCCCCTGGGACGCGTCGGCACAGCCGCCGACATCGCGCCCGCGGTGGTTTTTCTGGCGAGTAAGGGAGCATCCTTCATCAGCGGCCAGACCATCTGGATTGATGGCGGACTATTCACCCAGGCGCAATGGCCGTACAAGAAGTGAAGAAGGGATATGGGCAGTTGCAACTATGCTAGGGCTGGGTTACGGCGTGGCTTTTATCTGGAGCGTTCAGCCGTTTAAGATACGGATAAAACGGAGTCACTTCGAACGGCATCTTTTCCGCTGCCGATAGCGGCGGCGCCGCTTTGCTCTTCAGCATTTCAATCCGGTCCGACCAGGGATCGACCACAATTCGCGAGCCCAGTGGGAGTGCAGGAATCTGATCCAGCCGCTCCGTTTGTAGATGTTCAGGAGAGTGGACCAGCGCCTGCATTCCGATCAGGTGACTGCTTCCAAAGTCGTTGCTGAAGCGCCCGTGCAGCAGGTTCGGCAATTGTGAAGAGCGGGCCTCCAGCGCTTTCAGAAAAATTCCCGCATTTGCGAGCTGATCCTTATATGGTGATTTTGAAAACAGCTCCAGGCCTTTTTTGTCGGCATCCGCCTCCTGCGCAGGATCGAAGTGAAAGTTCAGGCTAGCAAAGATTTTCAAATCGGAGAACGGCAAGGTGTGTTCCGACAAATATTCGGCCCCGACAGAGTGCAGTAGGATGATATGAGCCAGTTCGTGCGCCAGCACGGCAGCAAGCGTCGCCTCATCGGGTAGTACGTCGAGCAGCCCGCGGCTGACTACGATAGTGCGGCCCACGACGAAGGACTCCAATGGCGTCGTGAGCAGCACCCGGCATCGCACCCCGGCAGTGTCGAGATCATTGCTAATCAAAAGATTGTTGATGACGGTCTCTAAAATATGATCGACCTCTCCACTATTGGCCATCAATCCGGCGACCTGCAAACGCTCCACCACTTCGTCTTCCGGGGTGTACGTGGTTTTCCCCAGCGTGTTCGCTGGGCTGAGGTTCTGCGAAGCTTCGTGCCGCTTGGGATCGATCCACGCGGGTGTGTCCGTCAAAGGCTTGGCGAATTCCCTGTGGTCACCCGCATTTCCCAGATCGTAGCCCCAGATGCGCGTTTGAGCCTTGAAACGCAGACTGTGCTTCGATGAATCCTGAGGACTCGTCTCCTCGGTATAAACGTAGGCGGGCATCCAGATAATACTCACTGTGTTCAAGCGCCAACTGTCGAAGTGAAAGGCGCGCTTGGAGGTTGCTTTCGAGGTGTAGGTCCCGGTAAACCGCACAATATTGTGGTCCTGATCCTCCACCCAAAGGCGGCCGACAAAACCACGGTTGCCCGTGGTCTGACGTGGATTTACGTCCACAACTGCGCAGCGAACCTCGCCAAGACTTTCCCGGCGGACGAATTCAAATGTGTAGTTTCGACGATCGAAGTGATCGAGATCGGGGAATAAGGCCTGCGCGAATCCCGCAGCCGCGAATGTTGCACGATTGTTCTCCTTCTTGCCTGCGGGCACAAATGCCCGGACCATCGAATCATCTACATTCAAATCCAGCCGACTCAAGAAATAATCGTCCCCGTTCGGAGAGCTTCCAAGCTTGGAATTGGATTTCTCTTCCTGGATGTAGGTTTCGACGACTGGCTTGAAGTTTCGCATCAGATCGGTCAAGCGGCGTTCTTGCCGAATGGTCAAGTCGACGAATTCCTCAAAGGCAATGGCATTAGCGGCAGAAACAGGTGACGCCTCTTGAGTCGCTGTCTGCGCTCCTAAGGCAGGAGCGCTCTGGCCTGCGGCAAGGCCGTTGGCGAATACCTCAAACAGCGCCAGTCCCAGCCAAAAGAGCGCCCTCAGAGCACACATACAAATCAGTGTAAATCGCGGAGACAAGCGAGGAGTCCGGAAACTGGTCGGCAAGCGCGAAAGGATGCGCGATAACTGATCCCTCGCCCTGCTCCCTAGCCCCTGAATTCTACCGGGCCAGTTCCTGCCCCAGAGCCGCAGGATTGCTGGCGAATGATAGCCCGGTCTCGAGATCGACCGCGCGATCTTGCACCAGTTGTGCAATCTCGCCATCGAAATGCTGCATACCTTCCGACGCGCCAGCCTTCATGGCGTCCAGCAAACTCTTATTTTCGCGCTCACCTTTTTCAATGCACTCGCGGGTACGGGCATTCGCTTTTAAGACTTCGAAAGCCGCAACCCGCCCGCTGCGGTCCGCCTTTGGCATCAAACGCTGGCAGATGATGTAGCGAAACGCCTTGGCGAAACGCTCGCGCGCCAACTGCTGCTCGCCTGGCGAGAACGTACTGATCACTCGCTCCACGGTTTTTGAAGCATCCATCGTATTCAGGCTGGAGAACACCAGGTGGCCAGTCTCCGCCGCTTCGAGCACGATTTCAATCGTCTCGCGGTCGCGCATTTCGCCAACCAGAATAACTTTCGGAGCCTGCCGCATCGCTGAACGAAGCGCGTGGGCAAAGCTCGGTGTGTCACTGTGCAGTTCCCGCTGATGAATCGTCGAACACTTGTGGTTGTGCAGGAACTCAATGGGATCTTCAATGGTGATGATGTGGTAATACTTTTCTCGATTGATGCTGTCGAGGAGCACGGCCAGTGTAGACGACTTGCCCGATCCTGCCGCTCCCGTCACCAGGACAATTCCATCCCTGAGCTTGCTCACCTCCGATAACTGGGGGGGCAATCGCAAGGACCCGAAGTCGGGAATCATCGTGGGTATCACGCGCATGACCACAGCACAACTGCCGCGCTGAATGAAAATATTCACGCGGAAACGGGCCAGCCCCGGCAATCCAAACGAGATGTCGCAGGCTCCATGCTCGCGCAGTGTGGTGATGGCCTGCTTGTTGTCCCCAATCAGGTCAGCGGCAATATGGCGCGTGTCATCCGGAGTCAGGGAGGTGAGCCCGGGCACCTGCACCGGAATCATCTGACCATACACCTGCACTTGTGGCGGTCGGCCGGGCGAGAAAATCAGATCGCTGATCTTTTCCGCGGCGCGCAGCATGGCGCCGAGCAGCGCCGGAGTGGCCACCCTGCCGTTTCCAGAGAAACCTTCTAATGCAACAGTAATCGGGGCTATCGTTGGTGCTGCCATTCAACCTCACAACTCAGGAATCGCACGCACCACAGAATGGGAAGAAAACTCAGATACTTCAATGTACCGTGTCCCAGGCTGCGTGCGAAGGACAGCAAGTACATAGACCTTGGTAACGTCGCGGCCATTCCGAACGTACAAAGGGCGGCTCGTCTTGAGCCGCCCCTTTAAGCTTGTCTGCGAAGCTCATTATTTTTTCGGACTCTTCTTCTTGTTGAAGCCTGTTTCTACGCTGGTACCCAGGCTGGCCAACAAGTCCTTTGCACTCTGGGCATACTGCCCGGTGGGTGCAAGCTCCAGATACTTCTGGAAGGCTTCGGCAGTTCCCGGAGCTGGAATCGTCTTATCTCCTTGCAGCGTGGCCTTGCCCAGCAAGTTGATGCCTTTCTGGTAGTAGGCGTCGGCGCGGTTGGGGTCGGCGGCAATGCACTTGTCGAACGCCGCATTGGCCTCGTCCGGCCTGCCCGCATTCGTGAGTACCGCGCCCTCATTGAAATAAGCCTGCGCGGCCGCTGTGGGTACGGTTTGTGCCGCCAATTCATAGCTCTTCACTGCATCATCAATCTTCCGCGCCTTGGAGTAGGCGTCCGCCAGGTTGTTGTAGTAGGCAGCCAGTTTCTCGAGCGCCTTGGGATCCTTGTCGTTCGTGGCGGATTTCTTGAGGTCCACCGCCTTCTGATAAGACGTCACAGCCGAATCCAAACGCTTCTGTTTCTCCGCCGGATCGGTCTGCTTGGGTGCTGACATCCGGTAGTAGTCCCCGAGTTTGAACCAGATCACATCCCGGGTTGCATCCATTTGAGTGGCTTCATTCAATGAGGCAATCGCCGTATCGAAGTCGCCGGCGTCAGCCGCAGTTTGGGCCGCAGTCAGTTTCTCATTGAGAGATTTGACGGTATTGGTTTCTTTCGCCTGCTTGGCCTGGGCTTCCTGCATCTGCTTCAACTGCTCGGGGGAAAGGCCCTGCCCCTTGGCCGCGTTCTCCTGTTCCTTCTTCACATCGAAATCGAGATTGTTCTCGTCAAGTTGGACGTGGAATCCTTTGACGTGGTCCATCTCCTTGTTCGCCTTCATATCGTCGGCAGTCTTGAACAGAGTCACCATGTACGTACCGGGCGAAAGTCCCAGCGAAAAATATTCGCCCTTTTTGTTGGTCTTAATCGAATATTTCTGGCCGTTGTCCATGTTGACCCACACCACAATTCCGTCGACGATTGGGTTGCCCTGGGCATCTCTGCAGACCCCCTTGACCGATCCCGCAGTCTGAGCCAGGACTGGAGCAACGCACAGCCCGAGCGCCAATGTTGCGAATAAAAGAATTGCGAAATGTTTTTTCATCGTGCCTCCCGGCAAATTCGAATTTTGCTGGTTGCTTCCTGAAACTCGATCAAAATCCCTTCTGAACAAAATGTCTATGCGGCCGCGTACGGAATTGGATCCTGTATGCCCGCGGCCGCGAAAGCCCGCAGCCTCAAGGCGCAGCTATCGCACGTCCCGCAAGCCTGATCCTCGCGGCTGTAACATGACCAAGTTAAATCGAAGGGCGCACCCAGTTCAAGGCCGAGCCGGACAATCTCCGCTTTTCGCATCGCGATAAGCGGCGTAACAATCTCAATCCGCCCTTCCTTTGTGCCTGTTCTAACCACCTCATTGAACGCCTTGTAGTATGCCGGGCGGCAGTCCGGATAGCCCGAACTATCTGGCTCAACCGCGCCTATGTACACCTTCTCCGCGCCCAGCACCTCAGCCCAACTGACCGCCACGGCCAGAAAATGGGCATTGCGAAAAGGCACATAGGTGACCGGCACCTGTTGTTTGACCTCATCGGCAGCGGGGACATCGATCGCTTCGTCCGTCAGCGCCGAGCCTCCGATCGCGCGCAGCGCCTCGTTGCGAACCATGAGCTTGTCGTGAACCTTCAAACGCTGGCAAATGGCAATGAACGATTGCCGCTCGCGCTCCTCGGTTCGCTGGCCGTAGCTGATGTGCACCGCCGCCGCCTCGTGGTCGCGCGCCGCCAGGGCCGCACAAACACACGAGTCCATGCCTCCACTCACCAGCACAACCGCGCGGGATTTCTTTGAGGTAGTCACACTTGGTTAAATTGCGGCTGAATTCCTTCTAGACTCCCTTCACCGCTGGATCCCAAACGAACTTATGCAACTGCAGCCCTAAGCGGGCCGGTGCATCGTCCGCAATCATCCACTCCGCCAGTTCCTGCGGATCGAGCTGGCAATGCGAGCTATCGCGGGCTCCGGTCGCATCTTTGCGGAATACCGGAGAGAACAGTACCGCATTTACTCGCGCTGCCAGATTGTGCCGGCGGGTAAACTCCAGAGCAAAATCGTAGTCGGCGCGGTTGCTCAGCACAAACTTGATCTCGTCCTGCGGCGACAAGCTCTCAAGGTTCTCCTCGCAAAACGTGCCGCCCTCGCCCGAGTTCGGGCACTTCACGTCGACGATCTTGACCACGCCCGCCGGAACTCGTGCCAGCGGCCGTTCTCCGCTGGTTTCAAGCAGCACCTGATAACCATCATGCAAAAGCTGCTGCATCAGTGGAACCACTTCCCGCTCCTGCAGCATGGGCTCGCCACCCGTAATCTCAACCAATCCCCCGCCCGGACTCAGCCGCCGTACCTCGTCCAGCACCGCCTGCGTCTCCATCTTGCAGCCACCCTGAAAGGTGTACTCGCTGTCACACCACGAACAGCGCAGATTGCACCCCGTAAGTCGCACGAAAACACACAGCAGCCCGGCATGAGTCGACTCCCCCTGCACCGACTTGTAAATCTCAGTAATCTGCATATCAGCAGCGCATTCGTAGTGCAGGCAGCACCGTTACTCCGAATACTTCGCCGTAGTCGTATCCGTCTCAAATACGGTGACGTCTTTCACGCGCACCCGCCCATTGCTCACGCTCTTGAGCTTGGTATTCGATTCATCGTAAAAATACTTTGCCAGGTTCTCCGCCGAAGGATTGATTACGGTAAACGGTTCAATCTCATTGATCATCTGGTGATCAAGCCGCTCGATGACATGCTTCATCACTTCGCGCAGTTCTTTAAAATCGAGCAGCAGGCCGGCTTTGTCCAGTTCCGAGCCGGCGAGCGTCACCCGAATCTTGTAATTGTGGCCGTGCGGATTTTCGCACTTGCCCTTGTAATTCCGCAGGTAATGCCCGGCGGCGAATGTGTCTTCTACTGTGACTTCGAACATGATCCCCCAGCCAACGGGCCTGAATACAGGGTCCGTCACGCCTTACGCTCAACCCTATATTGTACCGCTCAAGCGCTGTGTTGGCCCTCGGCTTGACTACGTTCCATGGCGGAATGTAGCGTGCTTAATCGTCCTCTAATCGTCAAGGAGTGTGCATGCTGCGTCGCCATTATTCGATTCTCTTCCTGTTTACTCTGATCGTGACCTCGGCCCTCCGGGCTCAGAACCGGCCCGAAACGCCAGACTTCGACGTCAAAGAGCACTACACGAAGTACGAATACAGGATTCAGATGCGGGACGGCGTTCACCTGTTTACCTCCGTCTACGTTCCCAAGGACGCCTCCCGGTCCTACCCGTTCCTCATCGATCGCACGC
>QIAK01000266.1:0-4079 GCA_003225515.1 Acidobacteriota bacterium
CGGCTGACTTCATTAACCCGATAATGCCCCACTTGGAAGCAGCATAGGACGCCATGTTTTTAGAACCGTGCTTTCCCTGCATGGAAGCCACAACGATGATCCGTCCCTGGCCCCTCTTCACAAGGTTGGGACCCAAGGCACGAATCGTATTGGCTGTCCCATTCAGATTATTGTTAATGATGTCGTTCCAGTGCCAGTCCTCCATCTCCAGCAAGGGTTTGAAAAACTGCGTGGCTGCATTGGCGACGACGATATCAATGTGACCGAATCGTTCTTCGACCGAATTGGCGGTCGAACGCAAGAACGAAATGTCGCGAATGTCACCCACCACCGGCATAAACTTTCGACCATGTTGTTGAACCAGTTTGCCGGTCTGTTCGAGATCTTCGCGTGTAGAAACGGCATAGGTTTGGACGGGAGTGATCTTGGCGCATATATCGATTCCGACGACGTCAGCGCCGTTGGCTGCCATGTCAACGGCAATCGCGCGCCCTATGCCGCGCGCGGCTCCCGTTATTACCGCGACTTTAGCATTAAGAAGCCCGGCACCGAAGGACTGTCCCGGCCAGGTTTGAGTGCCCGCCAACGTATCTTGCCCAAGCGCACGACCTGCAAAGGGCAAGCTGCCGACCATCGCTCCGCCAGTCGCGAGAAGCCGCCGGCGTGTCACACCAGCCTGAGGTTCTGTCACGTTGTCACCTCAAAACAAACGTTAGATGCAGCATCGTTCGATGCGGTTTAGCCGTTTTGCATAAAGCATTCAACGGCAACGCTGGTCCGGCACTCCTGGCAAATTCTCTCCACGCTGTCGAAGTTATGCAAGCTTGGCCAATCGTGAAAGAACGGGCGTGTCCAATTTGCCGGAGTCGTAGGCGTTATCACCGATGAGATTCTGCGGAGCTTCCGGGATCACCATCTGCACGAACCAGTTCGAGGGACGAATTTCGAGGTTCCCTTTTCAAACCCTCCTGAAGGATTTGGCATCCGAAACACGATGCAGGTATCTGCAAGCGTTGAGTTTCCATTTCGCTAATCGGCTTATGAAATGACAACGAATGAAAATAGGGACGCCAATCGGTTTCTCTCGGACAATGCGTACACAGGCGAGCAATTCCAAAATAGCGAGCAAAGCTCATTTCTAGATCGAGAGATCACTCGGAGAGGATTCGTCACAGTCGTCGGCGCCGTGACCGGAGGTGTCTGTTTAGGAGCAGCACTTCCCTTTCAAAATGCTGGAACAATGGTGGCCAAATCCGAATCAAAAGCTTCGAGCGTCATGGTCGACCTGAAGTTGGTGGTAAACGGTCGGCCCCATGCGCTCACGGTCGATCCTCGCGTCACTCTTCTCGATCTTCTTCGCGAGAATCTTGCGCTGACGGGTTCTAAGAAGGGTTGCGATCACGGCCAGTGCGGCGCCTGCACCGTCCTGGCAAATGGTCGCCGCATTAATAGCTGCCTCTCCCTCGCTGTCGTTCATGATGGCGAGGAGATCACGACGATTGAAGGGCTCGCAAAAGGAAACGACCTGCATCCCGTGCAAACAGCTTTCCTTGAGCACGACGGCTTTCAGTGCGGATACTGCACTCCGGGCCAGATCTGTTCAGCGGTTGCATTGTTCGAAGAACACAATCACGGCGACGCCAGTTTCGTCACAAGGGACCTCGCATCACCGAACGCCTCGGCTCTCACGCCTGATGAAATTCGCGAGCGCATGAGCGGCAATATTTGTCGCTGTGGGGCGTATCCCGGAATTGTCAGTGCAATTCAAACCGTATCGCGAGGCCAGGGAGACAGGACTGGAAAATGAATCCATTCTCCTACGAACGTGCTCGTCGGACGGATGTCGCTATCGAATCAGTCGGCCAAACAAGCACTGCGAAATTCCTGGCTGGGGGAACCAATCTTGTTGACCTAATGAAGAATGGAATTGAACGCCCAGAGCGGATCATCGACATCAATCGGCTCCCTCTGGCGACAATCGAACCACTGCCCGATGGTGGCTTGCATCTCGGAGCCCTGGCTCGCAATGCTGACACTGCAAATCATCCTCTGTTAGGAAACAATATCCCCTGCTGTCACGGGCGATTCTTTCGGGGGCCTCGCCCCAGCTTCGTAATCTGGCCACAAATGGTGGAAACCTGATGCAGCGCACGCGTTGCCCTTACTTCATGGACGCGTCTGCACTCCACTGCAATAAACGCGCGCCGGGCAGCGGCTGTGGCGCAATCGATGGCTTCAATCGATCACACGCCATTCTTGGCGCCAGTGATAAGTGCATCGCGACTCACCCGTCCGATATGTGTGTAGCCCTTACGGCGCTCGACGCGGTCATTCACCTACGAGGCCCCAAAGGAGAACGTCAGATTCCCATTGCAGAGTTTCATCGCCTTCCCGGGGAGACTCCGCAAGTTGACACGAACCTGCAAAGGGACGAGCTCATTGTATCCATTGATTTGCCGGCATCTCCATATGCCAGTCATTCGCACTATCTGAAAGTGAGAGATCGCGCCAGCTATGAGTTTGCACTGGTTTCGGTTGCGGCTGCGCTCGAATTGGAAGAACATCGGATTCGCAGCGCGCGGATCGTACTAGGCGGAGTCGCGCACAAGCCTTGGCTCTGCAAGGGCGTCGAGGAATTTCTTATTGGAAAGACCGTTGACGCCAGTCTCTTTCAGGAGGCAAGCAAGGCGGCCGTCACGGGCAGCAAGCCTTGTCAATACAATGCTTTCAAAGTTGAATTGGCCAAACGCGCCGTCACTCGCGCCCTCAGCATTGCCGGAGGTATCGCATGACTGCGATCGGAGAGCCGCTTACTCGCGTGGACGGCAGAATGAAAGTTACGGGCGGCGCCAAATATTCCGCCGAATTCCAGATGGCGCAGCTTGCATACGCCGTTTTAGTCCAGAGCACGATTCCCGCCGGGCAAATCGATCAGATGGATACGGCAGAGGCAGAACGTGCAGCGGGCGTCATAGCGGTTCTCAAGCCGGGAAACGCCCCAAAAGTCGCCAAGCCCGAAGATCGCATCTCGCTTCTGCAAGATAACTTGATCCACTACAACAACCAGCCCATTGCTGTGGTCGTGGCGGAGAGTCTTCATCAGGCGCACTATGCTGCTTCTCTGATTCGTACTCAGTACAAACAGGAAACTCCCAAGCTCGACTTCATCGCTGGCTTCCCTTCTTCGTATCCCGGCAGTCACACCGGCATACCTGGCGATCTGAGTTTTGGCGACGTTGATGGTGGACTGCAACAAGCCGAGATCAAGATCGACCAGATCTATACGACGCCGATCCAACATCACAATCCCATGGAACCGCATGCCACTATCGCTCAGTGGGATGGCGACAAACTAATGCTACACGATGCCAGCCAGCACATTTCCGGCGTTCAGGAGACTCTGGCTAAAATCTTTGGCATTCCAAAAAGTAATGTTCATGTGGTGTCGTGGTTCGTCGGCGGAGGATTTGGGTGCAAGGGACAAATATGGTCGCACGTAGTCTTGGCGGCGATGGCGGCGAAGCAAACAAACCGACCCGTGAAACTCGTGCTTGAGAGACCGCAGATGTTCGGGCCCGTGGGCGCCCGTCCGCGGACCCATCAACGTGTGACATTGGGCGCAACTCGTGAAGGCAAACTCACGGCCATTCGCCATGAAGTGCATGCCCACACTTCCGTGATCGAAGATTATCTGGAATCCTCGGCGTTCCCAACCCGCGTCATGTACTCCTGTCCCAACGTGGCTACGATTCATCGTCTGGTTCCGCTCAACCTTGGCACCCCGACTTATATGCGAGCTCCTGGTGTAGCGACTGGCACCTACGCTGTCGAAGTTGCCATGGACGAACTCGCATACGAATTGAAGATGGACCCATTACAGCTCCGCCTTCTCAACTACACCGAGGTTGATCCACATATTAAGGTTTCATTCACGGAGAAGAATTTAAGAGAATGCTATACGCGCGCCTCGGAACGGTTTGGGTGGTCCAAACGGAATCATGAACCACGCTCGATGCGCGATGGACAGCACCTTATCGGATGGGGCATGGCCACGGAAACGTACCCCGGCAAGAACTTAC
>QIAK01000266.1:4225-4722 GCA_003225515.1 Acidobacteriota bacterium
GAGCACGGCCAGCGTCGGACCAGCAGTGCAACAAGCCGCTATGCAGGCGCGGCAGAAGCTTCTGGAGATGGCGGTCAATGATCCACGGTCGCCCGTTCATGGCGCAGACCCGGCAGATGCAGAATTCAAAAATGGCAAACTGTTTTTGAAATCTAGTCCTGCGAAGGCTGAATCATATACAGCGGTACTTGCGCGTAAAGGCAATCAACCGCTCGAAGCTATCGGCGACGTCAAACCTCAGCTCGATCCGAAGAAATCTTCATGCCATTCCTTTGGAGCTGTTTTCGCCGAAGTAGCTGTCGATCCAGACTTGGGCATGATACGAACGCGTCGCGTCGTAGCCGTCTACGATGTGGGCAAAATCATGAATCAGAAACTTGCGCAGAGCCAGTTCATCGGCGGGATTGTGTGGGGAATCAGTCTGGCATTGTTTGAGGACACCCACGTCGATTCGCGAAACGGCCGGATTATGAACGCGAATCTCGCGGATTATCACG
>QIAK01000082.1 GCA_003225515.1 Acidobacteriota bacterium
GGTCGAGTAGGTGGACTGGCAGGAAGGGGAAGAATGGGTAAAGTTTTACCTAATGGCGGAAACGGCGCAGGGGCGGCAGCGGAACCGGCAGGGCTTGCATTCGTGGAAGGCGTGAGTGCGAGCATGCGACCGGTTGAGGCCGTGATCCGTGAACTGGCGCAGAGCGATGTTCCAGTTTTAGTGCTAGCCGAGCCAGGTGCGGGCAAGCATGCCACAGCCCAACGGATCCATCAGATGTCGCAGCGGAATGGGCAGCGCTTCCTGTGGTTTCAGTGTTTGGGTCTTAAGACCGAGGATCTGGACGTTTTACAAGAGAATGAAGGCACGCAGCCCAGCGCCGGAACGATTTATCTGCAGGAGCTGGCCGATTTGAGTACGGAGTGCCAAGCCCGTCTGCTGGAGGCGCTGCCGCAATCGCCGGGAAAAGGTGTGGCAGGGAGCGAGCGGGCCCGGGTCATCTGCGGCAGTTCCCGCGATCTGGAAGTCGAGATGAAACGCGGACGGCTGCGCGAGGATCTTTATTACCGCATCAGTGGAGTCTGTTTGCGGCTGCCTCCATTGCGCCAGCGCAAGGAAGACATTCCATTTCTGATGGGGTACTTCCTGCGAAAGTATGCGCGCGACTTCCGGCGAACCGTGCCGGATTTGAGCGCCGAAACATTGCGCTTGTTTCTGGATTATTCGTGGCCCGGAAATTTGCGGGAACTGGAAGACGCGGCGCGCGTGCTGGTGGCCCTGGGAGACGAAAACGTGGCGCTGGGCGGTTTGCGATCTTTGTTGCGGAAACCGGAGGCGGGCAGTAATGGCGGGGGAATTTCGTTGAAGGCCGCGTCGCGGGCGGCTTCTCGAGAAGCAGAAAAGGAATTGATCTTGAACACCCTGACTCGCACCCGCTGGAACCGGCGGCGCGCCGCCGAAGAATTGCAGATCAGCTACAAGGCCTTGCTCTACAAGTTGAAGCAAATTGGATATGAAGGGTTCGGAGCATCCTAGCTCTGCGGAGAAAGTATGAAGAAAGCGATGAAGCTGGTGCTGTTGCTGGGAATGGGGCTGCTGGCTGCGGGAGCGCTGGCACAAGACCAGGCCATGAGCAAAAACGACGCCGATAAAGGCGATAAGCCGGCGGCAACCACGCAGGCGCCCGAAACCACGTCCGATTCCGATTATGTGATCGGAGCCGACGACACCCTGCGCATTTCGGTTTGGAAAGAACCGGATCTGTCAGAAACTCTGCCGGTGCGTCCCGATGGAAAAATCTCGATGCCGTTGCTGAACGATATTCCAGCGGCCGGCCTGAGTCCGCTGCAGTTGAAAGATTCGATCACCGAGAAGCTGAAGAAGTTTATTGCCGATCCGCGAGTCACGGTGGTAGTGACGGCGATGAACAGCCGGCGCATTTTCGTGACCGGCGAAGTCACTCACACGGGACCAATGGCCTTGCTGCCGCACATGACCATGCTGCAGGCGCTGGCACAGGCGGGGTTCACGCAATTCGCCAATCCCAAGGCGATTTATCTGTTGCGTACTGAGAATGGGAAGCAAGTGAGATTGCCATTCAACTACAAGGAAGTGGTGAAAGGAAATCGTCCGGAGCAGAACATAGAGCTAAAACCCGGTGACACAGTGGTGGTCCCGTAAGGAACGCGATGAGCAAACTTCAGAGCATGTGGACCCTCGGAATGCTGGCTCTCGCGCTGAGTACGGCGTGGGCCCAAGACAGTTCCACGCCGCCGCCAAGTGAGCCGGCGCCGCAGACCAACCCGCAGGAGCCGACTCCGGCTTACGGCCAGGAGAACGCGCCGCCCCCGGTCAGCGAGAATCCACCGCTCTCGGGTTTGGACATTCCGTCCCTGGAGCCGCATTCGGCGCCGATCAGTTACATACAGCCGGGAGCAACATTTAACGAGTCGGCGGACACGAACGCGGGCAATATCGCGGGCGGCAGCGGATTCACGTCCGTGAGCCGTGCGCTGGGAAGCTTGACCCTGAAGCGGCTGTGGAGCAATTACGATCTGGGCCTCGATTACGTCGGCGGCGTTGGGTACTACAGCCTGAACGGGCAGGGCCTCAAGCTGCTGCAGCAGATGGATATCGACCAGAAAGTGACCTGGAAGCGGGGCCAGTTGTCGGTGCGTGACAGTTTCAGCTACCTGCCGGAAGGCAATTTCGGAGGAGCATACGGTTCATTGGGCTCGCAGGGAATCGGATCGCTGGGGAGCACATCTTTCGGCATGTTCGCCAACGGAAACTCGCTGTCAACTTTAGGCCTTGCTCCCCGCATTTTGAACGTGAGCATCGCGGACATCTCCGAGAACCTGACGCCGAAGTCGGCAATCACTGCAGCGGGCGGGTATGCGTTCACGCACTTTTATGGTAACGACGTCGCGACCGGTGGTGCTTTCATCGGCAGCTCGCAGACGTCAGGGCAGGTGGGATACAACCGCATTCTTTCCGCGCATACCCAGATTGCACTGGTGTACGGATACCAAGGATTCGACTTTAATTTTGCAGGAATGGCGTTTCATTCCCACATTGTCCAGGGAATGTACGGACGCCGGATTTCGGGGCGAATGGACTTGCTTCTGGGAGCGGGTCCGCAGTTCACAAGGATCAATTCACAAAGCGCGGTTTGCAGTGATCCGACTTTACCTCCGTCGATTTTGTGCCTTCTTTCCGGGGACACGATAATCCCGATTACGGTCAAGAACACCAAGATCGGGGTGGCGGCTCAGGCGCGACTACGTTACAAGTTCACGAAGACGTCGGTGGACCTGAGCTATCAGCGCTTCGAGACCAGCGGGTCGGGTTTGTTCTTCGGTTCGCAGAGTGACATCGTCCGTCTGAGCGCAACCCGTCCGCTATCGAGAGTGTGGGGAGCGTTCGGCGATATCGGGTACGCGCATAACGACCGTTTGCAGAATCTCAGTCCGGCGCAACAGGCGACATGCGTGGAGCCAGGTCAGACCAATCCGAACGGCCTGCCCCCGTGTCCCGGCATTGATGCCACGACCGCGAACTACGGCTTCGTCGGCGCCGGGTTGCACCGGGCGTTTGGGCGGGAGTTCCACGGTTTTGTGAGTTTTCAGTTCAACGAATTGTCATTCGACCATTCGTACTGTGTGCCAGGCATTCCATGCAACCGGATTTCGAATCGCAATGTGATTACGTTTGGATTGGATTGGACCCCGCGGCCCATTCGGATTGACTGAATTTCAAGGCCGCGAGAACGCACGCGGCCGGAACGGATACGACGATGATTGAGAATCGCGAATTAACGATGGATGATTATGTATCGATGCTGCGCCGGCGGGCGAAGGTGATCCTGATCCCGACGCTGCTGGCCACATTGTTGGGATACGCGGCCTACCTGGTGGCGGCTCGCTATTACGCCAAATACACCTCGATATCGACGATCCTGGTGCAGGGCCAGAAGGTTCCGGAAAACATGGTGCAACCGGTTGTGTCAGAGGATCTGGGAGCCCGCATGGCCACGCTGCAGCAACAAGTGTTGAGCCAAACCAATCTGCAGCCGCTGGTGGGACGGGTGTATCCCGGCAAGAACAACCAGGAAACGGCCGAGATGATCGATACCATTCGGGCGAACGTGAAGATCGAACAAGTCTTCACGGATTTGTTACAGCTCGGCGCCAAACGACGGCCCGGCAGTGGAGCCAACTCCGGCGGGTACAACATTTCCTACACGGCGCCGAATCCGGTCGATGCGCAGCGGATTTGCTCTGAGCTGACGTCGTTACTGATGCAGGAGAACGCCAAGTCCGTTCAGGCTGCAGCCAACGGCACGAGCGTCGTGCTGAGCAAGGGAATCGAGGACGCCAAACACGACCTGGATACTCTGGACTCCAAGCTCGCTGCTTTCAAAAAGCAATATGTAGGACAACTTCCCGGCGATGAAGAGAACAACCTCAAAATCCTGATGGGGCTGAATTCGCAACTGGAAGCAAACACGCAAACCCTCAACCGGGCGCAGCAGGACAAGACATACACGGAGTCGATGCTGGCGCAGCAACTGGCGACCTGGAAGAGCGCGCAGTCTTCCACCAATCCGCAGACATTGGAAAAACAGTTGTCCGAATTGCAGTCGCAACTGTTGAGCCTGGAGGCGCGTTATACCGCAGACCATCCCGATGTGATCAAGACGAAGTCTGACATTTCTGAAGTCAAGAAGAAGCTGGCGGAAATCAACCAGGCGTCGTCGACTGCCGGGGACACCGCCACCGATAAGGCTTCCGGCTTGGAGCCGCCTGAGATTCGCCAACTGCGGACGCAAGTCCACCAATATTCGGATCTGATTACCGCGGCAACACGCGACCAAAAGAGATTTCAGCAGGAGATTGCCGTGTATCAGGGCCGTGTGTCGCTCAGCCCGGCAGTGGAAGAAGAGTACAAGGGGCTCACGCGAGATTACGAAAACGCGACCAAGAGTTACCAGGAGCTGCTGTCGAAAAAGAGTGCGGCCGATTTGACCGTAAATATGACCAACCAGGCGCAGGGCGAGCAGATGGCTCTGGTAAGCGCCGCCAACCTGCCGGACTCGCCTAGCTTTCCTAACTGGATGATGTTTACAGGTGGTGGCCTGGCCTTAGGGATGATCATCGGAGTCATTTTGACCGGGTGGCTGGAACTTCGTGATACCTCGATCCGCACGGAGGCCGATGCCCAGGCCGTTCTGGCTCTGCCCATGCTGGTTTCAGTGCCGTGGGTGGGCTCGGCAGCCGCAGCGCGAGAAAATGGCAACGGCAAGTACAAATTCTGGAAACGGAATAAGACTGTCGATGACGAGAAAGAAACGGTGGAAGTGTAAGCAAGGCAGGCCTAGGAACGAACTATGTACAAAGAGTTCTATGGACTACGGGCAAATCCGTTCAACGTCAATCCGGATCCGCGTTATCTATTTCTGACGCGGCACACGGAGGAGGCGTTGGCGTGCTTGACCTATGGAATTCAGAGCCGCAAGGGCTTTGTACTGCTCACCGGCGAAGTGGGTACCGGTAAAACCACGCTCATCAACAAACTGCTGGAATGGCTGCGCCTGCAGCAGGTGGCGACAGCGTTCATCTTCAACTCACGCCTGAATGTTCCGCAGTTTTTGGACTACATGATGGCGGATTTCGGTATCCCATGCGATTCCAAGGCGAAGAGCCAGATCCTGCTGCGACTCTACAACTGGCTTCTTGACCGGTACCGGGCAGGGGAGACGGCCGTGCTCATCGTCGACGAGGCGCAAAATCTTTCTGACGAAGTGCTCGAAGAGATACGGATGTTGACCAACCTTGAGACCTTTACGGAAAAGCTGCTGCAAATCGTTCTGGTGGGACAGCCGGAACTGGAGCAGAAGCTGAAGCAGCCGCAGTTGCGCCAGTTGCGGCAACGTCTGACGTTGCGAGCGAAGACCCATGCGCTGACTCTCGACGAGACCAAGGCTTACGTGCAGCAGCGCTTGCGAATCGCAGGGTCGAACGGGCAACAGATTTTCGAACCTGAGGCGCTGGTATCGATCCACCGGCACGCCGCGGGAATTCCGCGCGTCATCAACCTGCTCTGCGAACATTGCCTGGTCAGTGCGTTCGTCGATCAGCAGAAAATTATTGTGCCGGCGGTGGTGGATGGCGTGGCGCGGGATTTCGACCTGGGCGACAACACCACATCGGGCGCAATGCCGGTGCCGGCGGCTAGTCCGGGACCAGACAAGTTTGATTTAGTGGACGCGTTGCGATCTCTGGCTACTCTGGCCGACCGTTTACGTGAAGAAGAAAAAGAGCTTCCCGACGAAAGGAAAATATGAGCCGCATTCATGAAGCCTTGAAAAAAGCCGAGCAGGAAAGGGCCGCGACCCAGGCAATGGCTGTACCGCCTCCAATGGCCGCGATGCCAATGTCGGAACAGCCGGTATTCGCCGATACTCCGCCCGTACCGGCGATGCCCGCAAGCATGGGATTGGGTATGCCCACCTTTGGCGGGGGGCTCAACATGGATACATTGCTCGCCCGTTGTCCACGAACGGAGTGGACGCCGGACCCCGGGAGCATGCTGTTCATGAATGGGGACGACCACGCGCGCGGTACCGAGGAATTCCGCACGCTGCGTTCGCGACTCTACCACTTGCGGGAGAAGATGACTCTCAGGACTGTGCTGGTCACCAGTGCACTGCCCAAGGAAGGCAAGTCATTCACTTCGGCAAACCTAGCCCAGGTACTGGTGCGTCAGCACGGGCGCCGGGTGTTGCTGATTGATGCCGACCTCCGGGGCCCCAGACTGCATCTGATGCTGGGCACGCCCATGGGCCCGGGGCTGTCTGACTATTTGCAGTCGAAAAACGATGAGTTCTCGATCATTCAGCAGGGCCCGATGGAGAACCTGTTCTTTATGCCGAGCGGCAGTGGCATCGAGGATCCTTCCGAACTGATCGCCAACGGCCGGCTGAAGATGCTGTTGCAACGGCTGGAGCCACTGTTTGACTGGATCATCGTGGACTCACCGCCAGCCATTCCGGTGTCCGATGCCAGCGTGCTCGCCAAAGCCTGCGACGGGGTCTTGATGGTGGTGCGCTCGAATGCTACTCCGTCAGATGCTGCGCGCCGCGCGCGTCAGGAGTTTCCAGAGAATGCGCTGGTTGGTTTTGTGCTGAATGGAACCAGCGAGGAAAACGCACCTTACGCACGCTATTACTACGAGGCTTACGAGAATAAAGGAACCGCGACCAAGGCCTAGGGAGAAAGTCAGAAGTGATCCGGCTCTTCAATGTTTATTACCCGGTACGGACTCTGGTGCTTCTGGTAGTGGAGGCCCTGATCGTGGGGCTTTCTTTTCTACTGGCGACCTGGTGGCTGAACCAGGAGTCGAGCTGGATTCTGCTGAACGTCGAGGGCGGCTACTTAAAGATCGTCTGTGTGACGGCGATCGTGCTGATGCTTTCCCATGGATTGGATCTGTACGGGGCTTCGAGCCTGAGCGCCAAATGGGACCTGGTGTTCCGACTATTCCTGGTGCTGGCGCTGGTGGCATTTACGCTGGCGGCGGTCGATTTGGCTTACGGACATTTCCTTCCGGGCCAGGTTTTTCTTCCCGGGGCGAAGTGGGGATTGCTGGTGTTGGCGGTAACGCTTCTGGTTTGGCGTGGAGCCTATACCTGGATCGTGCAGCAGCCTCTGTTGCGCGAACGCGTGTATGTGCTGGGAACAGGCGATCGGGCCCAGCGCTTGTTGAATGGACTGCGGCAGCGCTCGGAACTGGGAATTGAGGTCGTGGGATGGACGGGGAATATTGAAGGCGAACTGACGCGTGAGACCGTGGGAGCGCATCTGGCTGGAATCGCCAAGGACCGGGGCGTGCATCGCGTAATCGTCGCCATGCCCGATCGGCGAGGAACGCTTCCGTTGGAAGAGTTGATGAGCCTGCGCCTGACCGGCGTGAAGATGGAAGAGGCGACCTCGTGGCTGGAGAAGATCTCGGGGCGAATCGAGGTGGAGCACCTTTATCCGAGCTGGCTGATTTTTGCCGAGGGCTTTCGCTTCAGCGGATTTTTTCGCATGGTGCGCCGGGTGCTGAACTTTTCCCTGGCGTTGATCGGCTTAGTCGTAGCGCTGCCCTTGCTGCCCTTTATCGTGCTCGCGGTGAAACTTGGTTCGGCGGGACCTGCGCTTTACAAACAGCAACGGGTGGGCCGCGGAGGAGCGATATTTTATTGCTACAAATTCCGCACCATGCGACAGGATGCAGAGGCCGATACCGGAGCGACTTGGGCTACCGACGATGATCCTCGGATCACGCGGGTCGGCAAATTCCTGCGCACGGCGCGGCTGGACGAGATTCCTCAGTTGTGGTGCGTATTAAAGGGGGACATGCATTTTGTCGGACCCCGCCCGGAGCGGCCGGAATTCGTGGAGTGGTTGAGCCGAGAAATTCCTTATTACGGCGTGCGCCACATGGTGCGGCCGGGAATCACGGGTTGGGCCCAGGTGCAATACAAATACGGGAACACGATGGAAGATGCGCGCGAGAAGCTGCAGTACGACTTGTTTTACATCAAGAACGCTTCCGTGGGACTTGATCTGCTGATCCTGTTCCAGACCATCAAGATTGTCCTGCTGGGCCGGGGCGCGCGATGATATTTGCACTGATAACGCTTGCATTCTGGCTTTCGGCGGGCGTCATCGTCTATGCCTACGTGGGATATTTCGTATGGCTGTGGGTTCGCGCGAAATGGCGTCCCCGCCCGGCGATGCGAGGGCAGATAGAGCCGGTGCTGTCTGTAGTCATGGTAGTGCGCAATGAAGAGTCGGTGCTGGCAGCGAAGTTGCGCAACCTGCTGGAACTCGATTACCCGCCTGAACGTTTGCAGGTTGTAGTCGTTTCAGATGGATCGACGGATGGAACAGAGGCAATCCTGCGTGAGCACGCGAGCGATCCGCGGGTCGTAGTCGTGCTCAACCAGCTGGCTGGCGGAAAGGCGATGGGATTGAATGACGGCATCCAGGTCGCGCAGGGAGAGATTGTGGTCCTCACCGATGCCCGCCAGAAGATTGAACCGGGCGCCATCCGCTTGCTGATGGAAAACTTTGCCGATCCTGAAGTCGGAGCGGTCAGCGGAGAACTGATGTTGGGAGATCCCGCGAGCGGAGAAACCGGGCGCGGGATGGGCTTGTACTGGCAAATCGAGAAACAGGTGCGGGAACTGGAGGCATACTCCGGCTCCGTAGTAGGCGCGACCGGCGCGATCTATGCGGTGCGAAGGGAATTGATCGTGAAGGTTCCTGCCGACACGATTCTGGATGATGTATTCATTCCCATGAATGTGGCGAGACAGAAATTCCGCGTATTGTTCGACGCCAGGGCCAGAGCCTGGGATACGCCTGATCTGGGTGCGGAGCGCGAATTCCGCAGAAAAGTTCGTACGCTGACGGGCAACTATCAGCTGCTGCAACAGGCTCCATGGTTGTTGAGCCGGGAAAATCCGCTGCGCTTTGAATTCATTAGCCACAAGCTGATCCGGCTGGTCGTCCCATTTGCCCTGATTGCGGCATTGGTGACGGCAGCGTTCCTGCCCGGTCCGTTCTTCCGCATAGCGCTCTGGGGGCAGTTGGCATTCTACGGATTGAGCTTGTTAGGGTGGGCCGGGTGGAATTCCGGCCCAGTCACGAGGCTTGCCGAAGTTGCATACACGTTTGTGGCGCTCAATGCAGCGGCGCTGGTGGCATTCGGGAATTTCGTAACGGGACACACGACGGTCTGGATGGCCCCGCCGATACGCAAGGAGATTCCGCTGCGATGAGAATTCTGTGGATCAAGGCCAACAAGATTCTTCCCGTGCACAGCGGCGGCGACATACGTTCGTTCAATCTGCTGCGGCAATTGGCGGCGAACGAGAAAGTGACGTTCCTGTCGTATTACGACGGAGCGATCGATCCGCACTACGAGAAAGAATTAGAAACGGTTCTTCCGGGATCGATTTGCGTGTGTACCGGAAAGCGGCAACATTCGGCGCTGGCGCGGGGGATGGATTATCTGCTCCGGTTCCAGAATGCAGCGCCGTACTCCGTCAGCCGATTTGCATCCAGCAAAGTGCGGCGACGCCTGAGTGAGTCCCTGGAGCGCGATAACCCGGATGTGGTGGTATGTGACTTTCTGGATGCGGCGATTAATTTTCCAGAGCAGATTGCGATTCCCTCGGTTTTGTTTCAACACAATGTGGAGAGTGAAATCTGGCGCCGGCACGCCGAGACAACCACCAGCCCGGTCAAGAAGCAGATCTACAAACTGGAGCTCGCCAAGATGCTGCGCTACGAGCGCGCGACGGTTCGGAAATTTGATCGCGTGATCGCGGTGTCGGAGCATGATCGATCGCTGATGAGCGCATGGGTGGAGCCGTCGCGCATTGACGTGGTTCCGACCGGAGTGGATCTGGCTCAGTTTCATGCGGACGAGAACTCTCAGCCGGCGGGCGCGCTCGTGCTCTTTGTGGGCGCAATGGACTGGCAGCCGAATATCGAGGCGGTCGAATATTTCTGCGAACAAGTTTGGCCGGCAATTACAGCCAAAGTTCCGGGAGCCCGATTCCGAATTGTGGGCCGGAGTCCGGACCGGCGCGTGCAGAAGCTTTCGTCGTCCTCTGTCGAAGTGACCGGCTCGGTTCCTTCGGTAATTGAACACCTGAAGCAGGCGGCAGTTGTGGTGGTGCCGCTTCGAATTGGCGGAGGAACCCGGCTGAAGATTTATGAAGCCATGGCGGCCGGCAAGGCTGTCGTTTCTACGACCATTGGTGCCGAGGGGCTTGACGTGCATCATGGAAGCGATATTTGGCTGGCGGATGAAGCGGATTCGCTGGCGAAAGCAGTGGTCTCGTTATTGCTGGACCAGGACCTGCGTCACAAGATGGAAATAGCAGCGGCGGCTCAAGCCCGGAAATTTGACTGGTCGGCGGTTGCGGGAAAATTTCGCCAGGCGCTTGGCAATGCGGTGCGCTCCAGTCGTAACCAGGCTCCGCTGTCGAGCGCTGCGGCTTACCAGGCGCTTCGAGCCGAGTAACGGAAACAGGAGATTGGTGGGAATGGCAAATCCAGAACGAGCGCTTAACGGAATCGTCCACGCCGCGCCGCGCGACGTGACGAAGGGCGCCTTTTTTTGGCTGAGCGCCTTCTACGTGGTGTACTGCGTTCGCCCCGAAGACTGGATTCCCGGCCTGAGTTATATTCCATTGGCAAAAATCTCCGCGATTCTGGCGATTATTGCCTTGGTCGCGGTGATCGGCAGGACGAAGCGACGTTTAAAGCACCTCCCCTTGGAATCAAAGTACCTGCTCGGAATGATCCTGTTGCTTTTCCTGTGGGCCCCGTTTTCTCCCGTATGGAGAGGAGGAGCGGTCAGTCGCACTATGGAGTTCGGGAAAGTTTATTTTGCGTGGGTCCTGACGTTTCTGTTGGTGACCACGCTGGCGCGGCTTCGGCGACTGATTTTTATCCAGGCTGGATCGGTGGCGCTGGTGTCGGTGATCTCCGTGATCAAAGGGTCATCGCATCCTCGACTGCAAGGGGCACTGGGCGGAATTTATTCCAATCCGAATGATCTTGCATTCGCCATCGTTCTAACTCTTCCGTTGATCCTTCTCCTTTTGCTGACCTCGAAATCCAACCTCATTCGAGCGGGATGGGGGCTTGCGATGGTGGCGATGATGTACACGCTCTTTCTTACCGCGTCGCGCGCCGGATTCATTGATTTGGTCATCTCTGTGCCCGTGGCGCTCTGGTTCTTTGGAGTAAAAGGGCGGCGGCCGCAACTCATCGTGATCACCATCCTGGTGGGAAGCCTGCTGGTAGTTTTCTCAGGAAAACATCTTCGCGAGCGGTTTTCCGCAATTACAGGATCGAATCTGGAGAGCCACGAGGAAACCACCGCATACGGTTCCTACGAGGAACGCAAGTTCCTGATGGAGCGAGCCCTGACCGGCATTGCACATTATCCGCTGACTGGGTTGGGCACCGGCGATTTCATGACTTACTCAGGACGTTGGAAACAGGTTCACATGACGTACCTGGAGATCGCGGTGGAGGGGGGAATCCCGGTTGCCATCCTGTACCTGATGTTTTTCTCCAGCGGTTTCCGTAACCTGAGGAAATTGAGAAAAAGGCGGGACCTCGATCCAGAGGCCACGCTCTTCGTGGGAGCGCTTTACAGTTGCTTGCTGGGATTCGTGGTGGGCGCGTGTTTCGCACCCGAGGCGTATCAATTTTTTCCATACTTTACGATTGCCTACATTTCCGCTTTGCTGGCGATCGTGAAAGAGCGCGAAGCTGAAAAGGACGCGCCTGCACTTTCCAATGACAGAAGTTCCAGGGGAGTTTATGCAAACTATGGAGAACCGCGCGCAGTCCCAGTTGTCCGCTGAACTGCGCGCGATTTTGCGGTGTACTAAATGCCGGTCGTCACTTGAGGAACGGCCGGACGAGTACCGCTGCGTCTC
>QIAK01000267.1:0-568 GCA_003225515.1 Acidobacteriota bacterium
TCCTTAACCGCGCTCCGGTGTCCCCGCTCAGTCTGAATCCCGGGTTGCCGCCAAAGCTGGAAGACATCATTCACAAGGCGCTGGAGAAAGATCGCAATCTTCGCTATCAGAACGCGGCCGACCTTCGTACCGATTTGAAACGTCTCCGGCGCGACACGGAATCGGAGGCTCTTTCCGGACCCGCGGCATCCGCCAGGAGCGATCGCACCTCTCGCCGCAACTGGATCAGGGCCGTCGCGGCGGTAGCATTTGTCACTATTGCCGCTGTCACTGTAGGTATGTATCTCCATCGTTCACGGGGAGCTACTTCGTCCAGTGGCCGCCAGCCGGTTTTCGTAGCTGAATTCACCAATTCAACCCAAAATGCGGTTTTTGACGACGTTCTTAGACAGATCGTGATGACAGAACTGGATCGTTCTCCCATCATCACCGTTGTTCCCGATGAACGCGTGGAGGAATTAATGCGCGCCATCGGGCAGAAGCCCGGCACTCGCTTGACTCCTGATCTGACTCAAAAAGTTTGTGAGAAAGGCCAGGGGAAGATGCTGGCGGAAGGCGCCATTGCATC
>QIAK01000267.1:574-6411 GCA_003225515.1 Acidobacteriota bacterium
TGTTATCGAGCTCAATGCGCTGGATTGCGCAAACGGAAGCATTCTCTCTCACGAAAAGACTGAATCAAACAGCATCGATGATGTACTCACCGTGGTCAGTCGCGTAGCGGCGGCTACTCGCGTGAGGTTGTCTGGAACATCCGGAACCGCGGCTCTCGATCCGGAGCCCTTACAGACGCTCTCTGTGGAAGCTTACAAAGCGTACACCACCGGTTACCAGCTCTCGCTTAGCCAGCCCATGCAATCTCTGACAGCATTTGAAAAAGCTACTCAGCTGGATCCGAATTTCGCGGATGCCTGGGCTTTCCTGTCTATGGCCCACCGTCGCCTCGGTGAAACCCGAAAAGAGGTAGAGGATCTCAAGCGGGCGTTTGCGGTGCGAGACAGGGTTCCAGGACTCCCCAAACAACGAATCGAGGCCTTGTATTACCTCGAAGTCACGGGAGAGGTTTATAAGGCAATTGAAGCGATTCGTTCCTGGGAGAGCTTGCAGCCAAACCAGTTTCCGCCGCACAACCTGCTCGGGAGTCCCTACGCCGACCTGGGAATGTTTCAGAAGGCAATTGATGAATACAAGATAGCTCTGGAGCTAGCTCCGGAGCTTCCGATTGCTTACCTCAATCTCGCACGAGCATTCGAAGCGGCGGGTAAATACGATGAGGGGGAGGAAGTGATGCGCCGCGCTGAGACTAAGAAGTTCAACGGCTGGTCCATACACTATCAGCTCTATCAACTGGCACTGCTGCGCTCCGATGCGGCAGGGGTCAAGCGAGAACAGGAGTGGATGGATCAAAATGCCGAAGATCCTGTAGTGGTTGGAGCGCAAGCCCGAATGGAAAGATTAGCCGGCCACCTTAAGCTGTCGCGCCAGCGTACACAGCAGGCAGTCAACATGGCTTTGGAATCGAACCTCAAGGAATTCGCCGCCGACGTGCTCCTGGCTCAGGCGAGAGCGGAAATGCTGTTTGATGAACCCGCGCAGGTGCGCAAGACGATCGCGACTGCCATGAAATTTGCGGATTCGAAGCCGAAAAAAGCTGGGGCTGCCCGTGTTTTGGCGCTGAATGGCCAAGGCCAGGAAGCCAAACAAATCATGGATGCCCTGGTGCGTGAGAATCCATCCGACACCCTTCTCAATGCGATAGACGCCCCTCTGGTTTTGGCTGCTTCGCAACTCGCGCTTGGACAATCAGAGCAGGCAATTCGCACTCTGGATGAATTGAAGCCCTATGAATACGGAGTGCACGCAGGTTTGTTACCCAGCTACCTTCGTGCATTGGCGTATTTAAAACTAAAAAAGGCAAAAGAAGCTGCCGCTGAGTTCCAATCCGTGCTCGACCATCGTGGCGTAATACCAACGGACCCGATGTGGGAAATGGCGCAACTTGGGATCGCCCGCGCCTACGCGCTCCAGGGCGAAGCAGCCAAATCGAAGGGCGCGTACCAGTCATTCCTGACACTTTGGAACGATGCCGACCCTGACATTTCCATACTGAAACGTAGTCATTCAAAATGATCAGAGGCCTTCCACAGTTGCACCGTGTGACATGGCGATGCATTGACTTGCGATAATGTCACCCCTACTATTGCCTCCACAGATTTTCTCTAAACAATGATCGGTCAAACCATATCGCATTACCGGATCATCGAGAAGTTGGGCGGCGGCGGGATGGGTGTGGTCTATAAGGCCGAAGACGTCCGCCTGCATCGCTTCGTGGCCCTCAAATTTCTTCCTGAAGAGGTCGCCCGTGATTCGCAGACTCTGGCGCGCTTCGAGCGTGAAGCCCAGGCTGCCTCCGCCCTCAACCATCCCAACATCTGCACCATCTACGACATCGGCGAAGAGGACGGCAAAGCCTTCATCGCCATGGAATTCCTCGATGGTGTCACGCTGAAGCATCGGATCGGCGCGCGGCCGCTGGAGCTGGAAGCACTGCTCGATCTAGGAATCGAAATCGCCGATGCCCTGGACGCAGCCCATTCCAAAGGCATCATTCATCGCGACATCAAACCCGCGAATATTTTCGTCACGGACCGTGGCCACGCCAAGGTCCTAGATTTCGGCCTGGCCAAGACCCACGCCGTCTCCACCCCCGACGGCGCGACCATCGCGAGCGCCGACGATCCCCACCTCACCAGTCCCGGCAGCACTCTCGGCACCGTCGCCTACATGTCTCCCGAGCAGGCGCTCGGCAAAGATCTCGATGCCCGCACCGACGTTTTTTCTTTCGGTACCGTCCTCTACGAAATGGCGACAGGACTTCTCCCCTTTCGCGGAGACACCAGCGCCGCAATCTTCGATGCTATCCTTCACAAAGATCCGCCATCGCCGTTGCAGATGAATTCCGATCTCCCGCCCGAACTGGGACGTATCATCCGAAAGGCCCTCGAACGCGACCGCGAGATCCGCTATCAAAGCGCCGCCGAAATTCGCGCCGACCTGAAAGGCCTGAAGCGCGACAGCACTTCGGGCAAAGTTAGCGTCGCGGTAGCCACCGCTGCATCAACCGCAAAGCCCAGGCGTCTCTGGCTTGGGATTGGCGCAGCATGCGTCGCACTGTTGGTGGTGGCTGCTTTGGTCTGGGCCCTTTTCCCACTCGGCCCGCCCAGTGTCACCGGCACCACGCAGATCACGCATGACGGCTTCTCCGTGGGAAATATGCTGACCGATGGGGCGCGTGTTTATGTCTCCCAGTGGCGTCCTGAAGGCTTAATGCTCGCGCAAGTCTCATCGACTGGTGGCGAAACCTCTGCAATTCCGGCGCCGGTCAAGAGCATGAACATTTATGACATCTCGGCCGACCATTCCCAACTGCTCGTGGGCAGCATGGTCCCCACTGGCGACAGAGTCGTGCCCTTATGGGCTCTGCCGTTGCCCGCAGGTTCCCCCCGCCGCATGGCTGATGTCCACGGCAGTTCTGGCGGTTGGTCACGCGACGGACGGCAGCTCGTGTTCATCAAAGGTCGCGACCTTTACCTCGCGAATGCCGATGGCACGGCCGCGCACCGTCTCGTCTCCGCCCCGTCCACCAGCGCCTTCGCCTTTGCCCCCGCTTTTTCTCCCGACGGAACCCGCATTCGCTTTTCCGTATTTAATCAGGCCAACACGAACTCCTTGTGGGAAGTTCGCGCCGACGGATCCAATCTGCATCAGTTGCTCAAGGGATGGCACACGCCGCCGCATGAATGCTGTGGCCGCTGGTCCCCGGATGGCCGGTACTACTTCTTCGAGAGCGGCACCGGCCAGTCCAAAGATTCAATCGGCATTTTCCGCAGAGCTTCCGCTACGCCCACGCAGCTGACCACTGGCCCCATCTTGTACTCGACTGTTCTGCCCGACCTCGGCGGCAGGAAACTATTTGTGCAGGGCGTACAGCCGCGCGGCGAGCTCGTGCGTTACGACACCGCGTCCAAACAATTCGTCCCGTTCCTCGGCGGTATCTCCGCCACCGACGTGTCCTTCTCCCGCGATGGTAAGTGGGCGGCCTACGTTGCCGTTCCCGGCAATACGCTCTGGCGCAGCCGAATTGATGGCAGCGAGCGCCTTCAGCTTACCGATCCCCCGACGACCGCTGCGCTTCCGGTTTGGTCTCCGGACGGTACCCAGATCGCTTACGTTTCGGGTCAAGTCGGAAAGCCATGGAAGATTTTTCTGGTTTCCGCGCAAGGCGGCTCGCCAGAGGAACTCTTGCCGGAAAATGTTGGGGAGATCGACCCTACCTGGTCGCCCGACGGCTCCCAGCTTGCCTTCGGACGCATCGCCGCCGGCAATTCCGGAACCGCCGACATTCAACTGGTCGATATAAAGACCCGCCGCGCTTCCACCTTCCCCGGTTCCGCGGGCCTATTTGCCCCGCGCTGGTCTCCCGACGGTCACTACCTGTCAGCCCAGGCCTTAGGCTCGAAGAAGCTCATGCTTTACGATTTTCGCTCGCAAGCATGGTCAGAGTGGGTTACCGAGACCGCGAACGTGGACTATCCCTACTGGTCCTCTGACAGCCGCTTCATTTATTACAACCACGTCGCCACCGACAACCCCTACTGCCTCCGCGTCCGGGTCGGGGATCACCATCCCGAAGAACTTTTCAGCCTGAATGGTCTGCCCCGCCTTTTCTGGACCTGGGGATCGTGGAGCGGCCAGGCGCCCGACGACTCTCGCATTTTTGTGCGCGACATCAGCACCCAGGACATCTACGCCCTCGACCTCGACCTTCCCTAGACTCTTCAAGAAAAGGTAGGTCGCCCGGGATTTTGACTTCCCGTTGCAACCACCGGACTTTAACTTTATACAGCAAAGTACTTGACACAACGCACCTTGCCCCGTTACCCTATCCCAATGTTTGACCCGCGCCCACACCGCGTCCGGCGTTTTCGTCGTTCGGTTGGGCTCGACTCCGTCTCCTCCCCGCCGTCCCGCACAGCTCCCGAAGTCTTCGACGATCTCCGCTTCATTCGCGACACCATGGAGCGCTCTGCCTCCTTCACAGCCGTGTCCGGCTGGGGGCAAGTTCTTCTCGGCCTCACCGCTCTCATCGCCGCCTGGATCGCCTCAGCCCAGACATCTCCGTTCGCATGGCTGCGCGTCTGGCTCGCCGAAGGCCTGCTTGCGGCTGCAATTGGACTGCTCACCTGTACCTGGAAAGCGAACCAGCGCGGCCTGCCATTATTTTCCGGCCCCGCCCGCAAAGTAGCTCTCGGCCTCGCTCCACCTCTCTTTGCCGGAGCCTTCCTCACTTTCCTGCTATTCCGGGCGGGCCTGCCCTCCGCGCTGCCTGCCATGTGGCTGCTGCTTTACGGCGCGGGCATCATGACCGGAGGCGCTTACTCGGTTCCCATTGTCCCCGTCATGGGATTGTCCTTCATGCTTCTCGGCGGCCTCTCGGCGCTCGGCCCCGTCCCCTGGGGAAACTGGTTTTTAGCGGCCGGCTTCGGAGGCCTCCACATCATCTTCGGACTTCTCATTGCCAGGAGGCACGGTGGCTAGACCTCTTCCATCCCACCGCAAGCCCGCGTCCCGCGTCCCCGAAAAGCCGCGTGAGAAGGCGCGTGAAATCCGCGAGCATGAGCCTCATGCCCCAGAGCTCCCCGAACTGGATCGCCTGATTCACGAGCGCATTCGCCTCGGCATTGTCAGCGCGCTCGCTACCAACGACACTCTCAGCTTCAATGACCTCAAACGCGTTCTGAAGACCACCGACGGCAATCTCAGCGTCCACGCCCGTAAACTCGAAGAAGCGCAATACATTTCCTGCGTAAAATTCTTCGAAGGCCGTGTCCCCCGCACCGAATATCGCCTAACCGCCACCGGCCGCCGCGCCCTGGCCGAATACCTCGACCAGATGGAAGCTTGGATCCGCGTAACCCGCGAAGAAAATTAGCGGGTAGTAGCGATTTCCAAGTGGGTCAGCGGGTGAATGCTACAATCCCCGCTCATGCGACGTATCCTCCTCCTCCTGCTCTTGACCACGCTCCTCCCGGCCCAATCTGCTCCCGAGGTCGAGGTCACCGCCGAACCCCACCATCACCAGGTCTTCGCGAACAGTCAAGTCCGCGTCTTCAACGTCGAGGTCCCTGCGCACGCCAACACCGTGATGCACTGGCATCGCCACGATTATGTTTACGTGATGCTGGGAGCGGCGCACGTCTCCAATGAGATCAAAGGCAAGGCTGCGCTCGACGTGAAACTCGTCGACGGCGAGACCAATCTCCTGTCTGCGCCCTACGCGCACTTCGTGCGAAATCTCTCCGACCAGCCCTTTCGCAGCGTGATCGTCGAACTTCTGCAGGATGACAAACTCCGCCACTCCTCTCACCCCGGCTCCGCGCATGCTGATGAA
>QIAK01000268.1:0-3195 GCA_003225515.1 Acidobacteriota bacterium
GCCGAAGTGGACCGCCAAAGCGATCCCAGCCAGGCGCGCGGCGGCCGACGAGCCACAGCCCTTTCCAATGGGAATGTCATTCTGGATGCGAAGAGAAAGCGGCGCGATTTTTTTATCTTCAGCCCGCAGGATTTCACGATAGGTATTGAGGATGAGATGGTCCGGGAGCTGTTCGCAAATGTCGCTGTCCCGTCCCGAGGCGGTAATCGAGAATTCATCCGCGGCGCGGGCGTCGAGCTTGATATGAAAATCCATCGCCAGAGCGGCAGCATCGAAGGCCGGACCGAGATTCGCGGACGTAGCCGGGAGGGAGAGACGCAATCGGGACTTTCTGGTCTGCAATGGCATGTTCACGTTTCCAGCTTCGACGTCCTGCCGGCTGCCGCGAGAGCCTGCGCTGAGTCTGCCCGAGACGCTACTCGTGCTAGCAGGTGCGGCGAGACGGCGGCTCTATGAAGTTTTTTCGGCTTGCTCCAGGGTGCGAATCACTGCGTCTAACGTGGCGTCCAGGATGATCGGCGGACGACGTAATCCGTTCAACCCGGCGCTCGCAGATTCATTTTTAATTAATTCTCCGCGATGAAAATCGATGGTGTAGTCGGGATCTTTCAGCAGGTTGCCGGTCAAGACCAGCACGACGCTTTCCTCCGGCTTCACAAAACCGTTCTTCACTAATTTCTTCAATCCCGCGAGTGTGACAGCCGATGCGGGTTCGCATCCAATGCCTTCGGCGCCAATCTCCGCTTTGGCCTGAGCGATCTCAATTTCGGTGACCTCTTCGCAGGCTCCGCCAGTAGTCTCTAAAACGTGAACCGCTTTCTTCCATGATGCAGGATTACCGATGCGGATGGCAGTGGCACGGGTTTCAGCCTGCACGCTGACCAGTCGCTTCCCCTTGGTTTCGCGAAGTGTACGCACCAGGGCATTCGCTCCCTCAGCCTGAATCACAGACAACTTAGGCATGCGCGAGATAAGTCCCAGATCATACATTTCAACCAGAGCCTTGCCGATTGCGGAACTATTGCCCAGGTTTCCGCCGGGAACGATGATGTGGTCGGGCACCTGCCAGTCGAGTTGCTCCAGCAGTTCGAGCGCGAGAGTCTTCTGGCCTTCGAGACGAAAAGGATTAATTGAATTCAACTGGTAGACGGGCGCGCGCAGAACCAATTCCTGCAGCAGGCGCAGACAACCATCGAAATCGGTGCGCAACTGGCAAGTGACGGCACCATAGTCCAGCGCCTGGGAGAGCTTGCTCCAGGATATTTTTCCGTCCGGCACGAGCACCAGGCTGCGCAAGCCCCCGCGCGCCGCGTACGCGGCCATGGATGCGGATGTGTTGCCGGTGGAAGCGCACGCCACCCAGCGAAATCCGGCGAGACGCGCGAACGTGGCGGCCACAGTCATTCCAGCATCCTTAAAAGAGCCAGTGGGATTGAGTCCCTGATGTTTCGCAAACAGGCGCGGCACGCCGGTAATGTTGGCGCAGTGCGGAAGTTCATACAGAGGTGTGTTGCCCTCGCGCAGCGTAATGACTTGCTCGCGGGGCTCGAGGACGGGAAGGAGATCGCGAAATCTCCAGACGCCACTCAGGTCGACATCGGAGTGGGAAAGCCGGCGCTCGCGCCAAATGGATTTCAGTTGCTGCGGATCGAGCCTCGACTCTTTCCAGTGCGGATAGGTGATTTCGAGCAGATCACTGCAATGTGCGCAGCGAAAATTCTGGCCGGCACGGTCGTTTTGTTCTCCGCACGAGATGCAGCGAAAACGGAAGGTCGTTGGGCGCACGCCCGGCGCAGAAGTGGAAAGAGGAGGCATGAGCCGTATCTATTTTTCTCCTCGCAGATATTGGTCGGTCTTGTTGATCCAATCGGCTCGAGGAGGATTGAAGATATCGAGGTCGACTGTGTCTTCCATGGCTTCGGCCTTATGCGGCATGTTGGACGGAATGCAGAGCACCTCGCCGGCGTGAACCACGATTTCTTTGCCGTCAATCCAGAACTTAAGAGCACCATCAAGGATATAGGTCAGTTGCTCGTTGTGGTGGCTGTGCTCGGGCACGATGCATCCCTTCTTCAACAGCACGCGCGCCATCATGATCTCTTGTCCGACGACAAATTGCCGCTGCAAGAGTGGATTGAGTTCTTCGAGGGGAATTGTGTGCCAGGGAATGTATTGCAGGACAGCGCTGCCGCCTGCGTGTTTGATGACGGCGCGCTTGGCGCGGGTGTGTGATTTCGCGGTCTTTGATTTCGCGGTCTTTGATTTCGCGGCCTTTGATTTCGCTGATTTCGGACGTTTGGATGATTTGTGCGCGTTAGCAGCCTTTGCGCCGTCCCTCCGGGATTTATTTTTGTCTCGCGATCCTATCGCGGACCTGCATCTTCTTCGCCTGATCGTGTGGCGCGGGCCCGTCGCCACACAAGAAGCTCAATGCACTCTGCCTTCGTACAGCTTCACCGCCGTATCGTGCAGGTAGGCGTGCGCCAATTCCAGCGCGCGTGCTTCTGTGATTTCGTTTTCTGAAACCATCTCAGCCAGAGCCGCGGCCAACGCGGTGCGGGATGACTGCACGCCCAGCCAATAGCTCTCTTCCGCGCCCAGTACTTGATTGTAAGGGAAACAGTCGGTGCCGAAAGTGATCTTGTCGGGAAAAGTTTCCAGCCACATCTTGAGCGTCTCTTTGAAGGCCGAAGGATACTGGGCCAGTTCGCCGAAAGAAGAATCGAGATAAACATTCTTCATGGCGGCAAGCCAGATCGCCTCCCGTTCCAGCGGATAGCCGCCATGGATCATCACGAAAATCGTGGAGGCGTAGCGCGGATCGCGCAACACGCTCTCCAGATTCATGATGTTGCTCTGCGACAAGTTGAAATAATCTCCAATGCCAATTGCGGTGTGAATGTGCACAGGCAGATGCAGGCGCCCGCCTTCAGTGACGAGATAGCGGAAGATGAAATCCTGAAACGTGCGGTAATCTTTTTCGCTCGGAATGCCGCCGCTAACGTAACGGCTGTAAATGTCTTCCGCCTGGGCGCGCGAGGGATCGCCGAATGTCGTGGGCCTGAAATAGGCGACTTCGAATTTCATCGCGATGCCGCCGCGCTTGGAATTATCTTCGAGCACCTGGCTGATGAACTTCAGGTAATCGGCAAAGTTCGGGGGAAGCTTGCTGACATTGACCTGCTGCATCCAGCG
>QIAK01000268.1:3201-11613 GCA_003225515.1 Acidobacteriota bacterium
ATGAAAACGCCCTCGTCTGGATTCCGCCCAGTTTCGCGCTCGTTGTTGAACGGCCACATGAAGGAGTCGGCGAAGAAGACCCAGGCAAACCGTTTGGGATCGAGGTAGTCGGCCATCATTGCGCGGTTCGCCACCGAACTCTCAACGTTGATTTTGTCGAGAATCGAGTTGAAGTAAGCTGGACCGGCGAGTTGCTTCTTGAGTTGCGTTTTTTTGTCGAGCAGCCACTTGGTGTGTTCGGGAGAGAGATCGGCGTAGGGATAACCGAAAAGAGCTTTGGCAGCAACCGCGAGTTCAGGATTGTCGTCGCGGGTGCGCAGCGCCTCACTCGCATTGGGAGGCGCAGCCATGGCGTCAACATCGGAATCATCGGCAAAGCCGGGGTGGGCGTGGTGATCGAACGCCGGAATTTTTTCGATCTGCGGAAGCAGGCGCTGATAGATCTGCTGAACGTCAGGTCCGGGGAACGGGCGGGCCTGGGCGACGGCCCGCGAGTTCGCGGCAGCGCAGATTGTGAGTACGGCGACGGCGAATTGTCTCATGGTGCCTCGGAGTTGCTTTGCTTCACGAGAATGCCTTGCGGCAATCGCGGTAGTTCAAAGGTGCGGGGATCCTTCCCTACGCATTACGATGTACTTCGCGCATCAGAATGCTTCGCTCAGGATGACATTTCCCTTTTGCTTCACACATCCTTCATCACACGGAAACTTACCGTACAGCGGCGGTTGTGTGCCATGTCGTTGACACTTTCACGATGCGCTCTACCGCTTCGTGCAGCGTTGCCATCGAGGAAGCGAATGAGAAGCGGATGAACTCTTTGCCGAAGGGTCCAAAAGCTGCTCCGGGAATGGCAGCGACTCCGGCATCTTCCAAGAGGATGCGGCACAGATCTTCCGCGCTCATGCCCGTCCCAGTTATATCGACCCATGCATAGAAAGCGCCTTCTGGGGGAAGGCAACGGAAACCGGGCACGCGATTCAGATCGTGCACAATCTGTTCGCGGCGGCGTGTAAACTCGCCCACCATGTGCTGCGTGTTGCCCTCGCGGTCGCGCAGAGCGTCAATGGCGCCATACTGCGTGAATTCGGCAACGCACGTGTAGCTGTTCACTGCCATCATCATCAGCGCAGGAACAACCTCGGGCGGTGCGACAGTGTATCCCAGCCGCCATCCGGTCATGGCGAAGCTCTTGGAGAATCCGTCGATGATCAAGGTGCGCTCGTGCATCCCGGGGTAGCGCAGCATGGAGAGATATTCGCCACCGTAAATAATGCGCGCGTAGATCTCGTCCGATAGCACCCATAGATCGTGCTTGACCGCTAGCTCGGCCAAAGCACGCTGCACCGCATCGGTGTAAACCGTTCCCGTGGGATTGCCCGGCGAATTCGTGATCAGCATGCGCGTGCGCGGGGTAATTTTGGACGCAACCTCGGCCGGGTCCGGCTGAAAATGATTGCGCGCCGAGAGCTCAAACGGCACGGGCGCCGCGCCCAAGCCAAGCGCGATGGAGGCATACCCGGGGAAGCCGGGATCGGGATAAAGCACCTCGTCCCCTGGTTCAAGCAGCGACATCATCGCAAGGAAGAGGGCGAGCTTGCATCCGGGCGCGAGCACGATGTTTGCCGCTGAGACGTTGATATTGCGGGTGCGCGCCAGGTACGCAGCGATTCGGCGACGGCGCAGTAACGATCTTTGCCATCGGCCAGAGCTTTCGCAGCTGAGTCGATCACCGACTTGCCTGGATGAAAGTCAGGCTCGCCAAGTTCCAAATGGATGATGGAGCGGCCCTGCGCTTCCAGTTCTTTGGCGCGGGCAAACACCGAGAGAGCGCCCTCCCCGGTCATTACGGACATTCTTGAAGCGATCGATCGCATTTATATAAGAGCCCTCAGCACCTAACAAGTATGTCTTCTGAACTGTTTACGGTTGAACTGTACGGTTCGGCTGAAATCGCACATTTCCAAACCCAGCCCAGTTCGACACCGTAGTTTCCACTCACAATCCTTTATACATTCCGCCGTCCACGAGCACGGTCTGTCCCGTGACATAGGACGCGCGCTCCGAGGCTAGCCACACCACGGTATCGGCAAGTTCGCGAGGCTCGCCCAAACGTTTCAGAGGAGCGTCGGCGGCCCACGCTTCGAAAATCTCGTGCTCGTTTTTTCCGGATGCGGACGAGCGCGCCCTGGCCAACTCCTTCAGTCGCTCCGTGGCGGTGAAGCCGGGGCCGACATTGTTCACCAGGATTCCGTCTTTGCCAAACTCGTTTGCCAGGCTCTTCACCAATCCGACCACGGCCGCGCGCACTGCATTGGAGAGCACAAGGTCGGCAACCGGTTGCTTGGTGGTGATCGAGGTGATGGTGATGATGCGTCCCCAGTGCTTGCGCTGCATATGCGGGATGACTTCTCTTGCGAAATACACCGTACTCAGGAAGTTGAGCTCCACCGCGCGCTGCCAGTCATCGAGCGAGGCAGCAAGGAAACCCTTGGCAGGCGGGCCTCCGGCATTGGTGACGCAAATGTCTATGCCACCGAATTGTTGCGCGACCTCGGCGACGAAATGGCTGACCGCACACGCATCGGCAACATCGAAGGCTTCAGCAAAGACTTCAGCATTGCGCTGCTTGCGAATTTTTTCGGCGGCGGCGTGCAGCGTGTGCTGGTTACGGGCACACATGGCAATGCGACAACCTTCGGCGGCGAAAGCTTCGGCCGTCGCCAGCCCCAGTCCCTGACTGGACGCGGCCACCAGCGCAACCCGATTTTTCAGCCCGAGATCCATGCGAAGTGCGAACTGCGCATTATAAATGGGCAGTGGCTCGCTTTTCTCGTGGACTTTGCGCAGAATCGTTTCCCGGGAGCGCCGGGCTTCGCGCAGGCTTTGACGGACGAGGCGGCCGTCACTACATGGGGATTGCCACTCTCCGCGACAATGCTTTCACTTGCCCAGCGGGATTTGCGCAATTACCCTGAAGGCGTGAGGCTTCCATGAAACGACAACGCCCCGAAACCGCCGCTGTGCACGGCGCCGCGAACCTGGAAAAGAAGAACGGTCCCGTCGGCACGCCGATTTATCAGACCTCCACGTTCGAAGTCACCGACAATGACGAGCAGCAGCGCGTGACCACAACCGACCGCTACTACACGCGCTGGGGGAATCCAACCAACACGGCGGTTGAGCAGGCTGTGGCCGCGATTGAGGGCGTGGAGGCAGCGCGCACCTTCGCATCGGGAATGGGAGCGATCACCACCACGATCCTGGCATTGCTCAAAGCAGGCGATCACATCGTCGCGCAACGCGACATTTATGGCGGGGTCACGAAATTCTTCTCGCAATGGCTCCCCCGGTTAGGCATCGAGACGACGTTCGTCGATACCAACGATTTCGAACAGCACGCGCGGGCGATCCGGCCGAATACGCGGATGCTCTACCTGGAGTCGCCCACCAATCCTTCGTTGCGGGTCGTTGATATGAAGAAGGCTGGCGCGCTCGCGAAACAGCACCAGCTGGTCAGCATGATCGACAGCACTTTTGGTACGCCCATGAACCAGCATCCGGCAGAGTACGGTATCGACCTGGTCATGCACTCCGGCACCAAATATTTGAGCGGGCATGCGGATTTAACTTGCGGCGTGGTATGCGGGCGGCAGGAATTGATGGATCAGATTTGGGAGACGCGCACGACGCTGGGCAATTGCATGGACCCGCACGCCTGCTGGCTGCTGCTTCGCGGTCTCAAAACACTGGCGGTGAGGGTGGCGCGGCAGAACGAGAATGCTCTGCGCGTCGCTGAATTCCTGGAGCAGCACGCGAAGGTGCGGCGGGTGCATTATCCATTTCTCAATAGCCATCCGCAGCACGCCGTTGCGCGCGCGCAGATGACCGGAGGCGGCGGCATGGTCACGTTCGAGGTCGAGGGCACCGGCGAAGACGCCCGCCGCGTAAGCGAAGCCATGCGCCTGTTCACGCTGGCGACGAGCCTGGGCGGGGTGGAGTCGCTGGTATCGATCCCGGTGCTAACCTCGCACGCGATGATCTCGGCCGAGCAGCGGCAAAAGATGGGCGTAACCGAGCAAATGGTGAGGCTATCGGTAGGAATCGAAAGTGTAGACGACCTGATCGAGGATCTGGAGCGCGCGCTGATTGCTGTGGGTGCGAGGCAGTCGGTATCGGTAGGGTAGGAAGCGTAAAATATTTTCAGATTCGCCCTTCGATCCCGAGGCCTGCCATGACCAAACTTGGATTTCTTTCGATCATTCTGCTTGTCTGCGTGTTTCCCGCTAGCGCTCAGATTAAGGACGCATATATTCCTGGAGTGCCCCCTCCTCCGCCTTCCTTGGACCGGGATCGGGGAAAGACGGCAACCGGCGAAGCGAAGGTGCCGCAGCATCATATCGACCTCATGAAACTGCAACAAGAGGCCGACGACCTGGCTTGCACCGCGCAAACCGCGGGTGTCCGTCAAGGCACACTGCCAAAGGACATGATTGAGAAACTAAGGCGGATCGAGAAGCTGTCGAAGCGGCTGAGAAGCGAACTCAATCCCTAGCGCTACGTTTCTGCGACGAAACATTCAATCGTCAGCCCGGCAAAAGAAAACCCGGCCCTTTCGAGGCCGGGTTTCTGTTTCAGGTCGGTTAGAAGATGAACTTCGCACCAAGCTGCAGGATGCGTGGATTGTGGGCGGAACTGATCTCCAGGAAATCAGAATTTCCGAACGCAGTCGAGCCCGGAGGATTCCACTGGGTGTGATTAAACACGTTGAAAGCTTCGAAACGAAATTCGAAGGCGGTGCTCTCTTTGATAGCGAAGTGCTTGAACAGCGCCATATCGAAGTTGGTGCGGCTAGGACCGACGAGAGAGTTCCGACCTAAGGTTCCGAAAGTTAAACCCGTCGGCACCGCATATGCGGCCGGGTTGTAAAAGTAGCCGGCAAACGCGCTGGACGTAACCTGGCTCGGGGGCGGAACATTGGCGCGGGGATTTCCGATCAAATCAGGGTAGGAGCCCGTTCCCGCTCCATTGCCGACCCCCGCGTTGTCGCCGAAATCTGTGCCGTTCGTGATATTGAGAGGGGTCCCTGTCGAAAATGCCGCGATACCAGACCATTGCCATCCTCCGAGGGCAGTATGGGTAAGTCCGGGCTTCCTGAAGAAGGGCAGGTCATAGACGTAGCTGATATTCAACAAGTGCCGCTGGTCAAAGCTGGAAGTTGCCCTCGCCGATGAGGGGTTGTACGAGTTGACGAAGTCCGCGTTGAATCGATCCGAGGAATCATCAATCGAGTGGCTGTAGGTATAAGCCACGCTGAGGCTGAGGGATCCAATGGTTTTGCGCGCCGAGAACTGGAGCGCGTGATAGATCGAGGATGCCTTGTCCTCAAGGCGAGTGATGTGTTGCATACCGTAAAAGGGACGGAACGGATTCGGGTCCGCGCCGCAGGCTACTTGAAGATTTATGGCCGCCTGACCAGTGATGGCAGCCCCGCTCGGCGTGGTGAAAGTACCGCAGTCGTCATGCGGCTGGCCTGTTGAGGGGTCTATCCCATCAATGATCTCACCCGGTTGGTACGGATTTTGCGAGGCAGGCGTCGGCTGCAATTGATTTAGGTCAAGTTGCCGCCCGAGATGCGTGCCCTTGCTCCCCACGTAGGAGAGAGTTGCCACGATGTGGCTGGGGAATTCGTGCTGGACATCCAGGTGAAACTGTTGCATGTATGGCCACACTACCCGGTGAGGAATCGAAGTAAAGCTGAACGGGAACGAGGGGGCTAAGGCACCTCCACCGATGTTTGCGTAACCCGAAATGTTGTTCTGGGTCGCAGTCTGGATTAGGGGAGTAGATTGGCCCTCCATGCCCTCTGTGTTAGCTTCGTTGCCATTGGTGTGCTCAAAGAAGATGCCATAACCACCACGGATGGCGGTTCTGCCGTTGCCCTTAGGATCCCAGGCGAAGCCGATACGTGGAGCGGGATTGAAAAGATGACCTGAGGAGCAACCTATGGGAACGCCCGCTGTGCCACATTGAACCAGCCCGTCGTACGGGTTTCCGACACCTGGCACCAGAGCGCCCGCAGCACCGGTGAGAGTGCCGTCTACGTCAATCTGAGGTGCATTGGCGGGATCGTATGCCGAAGGATCCCAGTTATAGGTGCGCTTGTAGCGATCACGATAGGTTCCCATGAGACTAATACGCAGACCGAGATTGAGAGTCAAACGATCGGTGATGCGCCAGTCGTCCTGGAAGTAAGGTTCAAGGATTTTGTAACGATTGTAGAACTTTATCTGGTTGCTGCCTTGCGAGAACTGAGCGATATTTCCCAACAGCAGGTCCGCGAAAGCATTACCGCTGCTTACATTCGCATTGCCAGTATCGAACGTAAGAGCACCATTGACCTGAAGACTGCTCAGCTCGTTCTTCTGGGCGGCAGCGAGATAGGCGCCAAACTGCAGGTTGTGCCGTCCGACACTCTTGGTCAAATTGTCGCGATACGTATACGTCGGATTGGAATTGTATGCACCCTCGGGCCACAGACCGTCCGGGTCCTGAAAGATTCCGTCGTAAATCCCTCCGCTAAGAGTAATGGCAGGCAATTTGCCCGCGCCGCCGTTGGGAAAGAGGTAGCCCATACTGAAGCCAGACGGTTGGGCAAAAATACCCTGCGATTTAAAGGCGATGTGGTCCGTCGTATAACTCGCGACAAACTCGTTAAGGAGCGTTGGTGAGATAGTGCTGGTCAGGCGCACGACAGTGCTGACCCCAGGCCCGTTAAAGAACGTTTGCGTCGTCGGAAATGAGGAACCCGTCCAAATTGGTGTGCCTTCGACTGTATTCCACGAATCGTGGATGTACCGGAAGGTGAGGCGATTGTGTTCGTTGATGTTGTGATCGATCTTGACCAATTCCTCGCGCCAGCTCGTCGGAAGCGTCGAATTAGCCACATAACTCGAAGCGCCTGGGACATCTACAGTACCCACTGGAATCAGTGGCAGCAGTGCCGCAGCAGTTGGGTCCACGGGTAAAGGACCTTGGGTACCGTCGAAGAAAGACCCGGTGCGAGGATCAATCGGACAATCCGGGCCGGGTGTCGGAAGACACAGATCGCTGAAGTCGCCGCTCCGTTCTGCACTGTAAGGAACTGTGGTGTTGAAAGTTTGCGGTGCGCGCTCCCGCCGCCACTCTTCCGACCAGAAGAAGAACGTCTTGTCTTTGTTCTTGTTGTAGACACCCGGAATGTAAACCGGACCCCCGATCGTGTAGCCAAAATCATTCTTCTTATAGGGAGTCGTCACACCCGTACCGCCGTGTGACGGATCGTCGAAGTAGTTCTGCGCGTTGAAGTAGTCGTTGCGGACAAATTCATAGGCATCGCCGTGAAATCGTTTCGTACCGCCCTTGGTTTCAACTTCAATCGTGCCGGATCCATTGCGGCCATACTGGGCCCCGTAGTTTGAAGTGAGCACCTTGAACTCGGCGATTGCGTCAAGGCTGGGGTAGACATTCAGCGTGTTGTTGCTGCCATTGTCCATATTGTCGCCGCCGTCAAGTTCCCAGTTGTTGTATTCCGTACGCCCACCGTTAATGCTGTAGTAGATGTTGGAGATGCCGACCGCAGCCTCATCCGGGGCGCCGGGAGCGCTGCTCACCCCAGGGACCAGGGTGACGAGCGACGTATAGTTGCGGTTGTTGAGTTCGAGCTGAGTAATTTGCTTTCCGGTTACTGTGCCAGACAGATCGGAGGACTGGGTTTCCACTTGCGCGACGTTCTCACCCTGAACCACGACTTCGGTACTGATTGATCCGACTTCGAGGGTCACGTCGACGCGTGCCTTCTCCGCCACATCGAGCTTTACGCCCTTGGCCTCGTATTTCTTGAATCCTGTGGCAGTAACGATCACGTCATACATTCCGGCCGGCAGCCCGGATTCGTTGTACTCTCCACTAGAATTGCTGGTCATCTGGCGAGTGATCCCACGCTCAGAACTGGCGACCACGACGGAGGCACCGGCGATTGCTGCACCACTGGGATCTTTCACCGTGCCGGTGATCGAACCCGTGGTCTGAGCCCAGGCGGCTCCGCAGAACGTTACGACCAACAACACAACTTGTAACAGCACTCGATGAGATTTCATGATCACGTTCTCCCGTTGGCGCGGGCCTTGCCCGGCGCTCGTTCAGTCGGATTGCCGTGCTTTTCCGAGCCTTGCGACCCGGGGCTTTCACATTTTTTGACCGATCCTGTGGCAGTGGACGCGAGACCGGGGATCGGCTATTAAATCGTATGAATAGTGCTTTTATGGGGCATTCACTGTCAAGAAAAAAGCGATGGGTGGGGTATTCTACTGGCATCCCCTCTGGAAAATCGATTCGGCATAGATTGGTATCTGAGGGGTTAAATCTTTTGCACAG
>QIAK01000268.1:11643-13132 GCA_003225515.1 Acidobacteriota bacterium
CGCTTTTCGAGGACGCCATTGATGCCGTCGAGCACGATGCCCACGGCGGACGCTCCCATAGCTTCCATCGGCTGGCGGACGGTGGTGAGCGAAGGGGTGTACAAAGCCGAACTGGCCACGTCGTCGAAACCGATCACCGAACAATGCTCGGGTACACGGATGCCGGCCCGGGTCAGAGCGCGGATCGCTCCGAAGGCGCTCATGTCATCGAAGGCCAACAGGGCGGTGAACGGGCGCTTCTGGCGGATGAGATCCTCAGTCAGCTTGTAGCCCGACTCGAAGCTCGACATTGGATCGCGCGATTCGGGGAGTTCCACGATAAGGCGGGAATCGAGTTCCAGCCCGCATTCCTTGGCACACTTACCTATGCCGCGCCAGCGCGGAGCGCTGTCAGTCAGGGACTTGGGGCCGCGAATAAATGCGATTTTGCGGTGGCCGAGAGAGTGCAAATGTTCGAGGGCCATGTGGCCGCCGACCTCATTGTCGACGATCACTGAACTCATCGAATCGGTCTTCAGTTCACAGCCAATCATCGCAGTAGGGATGCTGCTCTTCTCCAGATCTGCAAGCAGGTTGATGTCAAGAAAGAGCCAGTTCGCGAGAACGATGAGAGCTTCGATGCGCCGGTCGAGCAACATCTCGAGGTAGCGCTCGAAGCGGCTGCGCTCGTTGTGTACGTCTGTGAGAATGGGAAGGAACGACGACTGGTAGAGCGTGTTCTCGATGCCGCGCAAAATCAGCGTGCAGAATGGATCGGTCATGTCGAAGACCATGACCCCAACAGTATGGCTGCGCTTGCTGCGCAGGGAACGGGCAAACTGATTGGGACGGTAGCCAAGCTTCTGAGCCGCCCGCTCGATGCGCTTCTTGGTGACCGCAGGGATGTATCGCGCCAGTGGCGCATTGTTGAGCACGATCGACACCGTGGTCGAGGAAAATCCGCTTTCCTTCGCCACGTCACGGATGGTCACCATCGCAACCTTCGCGCCGAAACAGAGTGGCGCTGCACTTCAAAATCTATCGCATCAGTAAAGTTCCAGGTCCGTCTGGCGGCGTTCCTGCCGCTTGTATTCAAAGCGTACACTGGCGGACACTACAGCAGAGGGTAATACCAGTGTCAAGCGCAGGCATCACATTTCGAGCATTCGTTTTATTGATCGCAGGTCTGACGACCGCAGCGGGCCTGCCTGCTCCGCCGCGACAGGCCTCGTCCACGCCAGTCGAAAAGGGCTCTCCGGCTGCAGCACCTGCGGACGATCCCGCAAGAATTTTTCAGCTTGGGCAGGATGCTCTCAAAGAAAACCGCCTCGACGAAGCCGAGCGCGATTTTCGCGGCGTACTCCAGCTCGATCCGCAATCCGGCGGGGCATATGCCAACCTGGGCGTGGTATACATGCGCCGCAAGCAGTGGGCGAAAGCCTTGGAAATGCTCCACAAGGCGGAGCACTTGATGCCGCAGGTCGCGGGCATCCGGCTCAACCTTGGTCTC
>QIAK01000268.1:13198-14738 GCA_003225515.1 Acidobacteriota bacterium
ACAGCCGCGGTATTTACTTGGCCTGTGCTATTTTTTTGCGGAGCGCTGGTCCGATACCGCAAACACATTGGAGCCGCTGTGGGCGCAGGAATCGGGCCTGTTTCCATATTTGTACGTGTTGTCGAATGCGGCTCACCGGGCGGGGCGTAAGGACCTTGACGAGCGCGCGACCGCGCAACTGCTCAAGCTCAGCGACGGTTCACCCGTATACCATCTGTTTACCGGCAAGTATTACCTGAATCTGGGGCAGTACGATGCGGCCTTGACGGAATTCAAGGCTGCAGCAGCCGCGAATCCCAAGCTTCCCTTCGTTCACTTCAACCTGGGCTTTACTTACATGAAGAAGCAGGATTACGCCAACGCGCGCGATGAATTCATGAAAGACGCCGCCGTCGAACCCGATCTCGCTCTCGACTATGACGGGCTGGGAGACGTTTACTGGCTGATGCAAGATGATAAAAACGCGGAAAAAAGTTATCGCATGGCGCTGCGCCGCGATCCGCGACTGGTGAATTCACACCTCGGACTGGCAAGAATCTACCAGCATCAGGAGAAATTCGTTCCCGCTCTGGCGGAGATTGAGGCGGCAGGCAAGATCGATCCCGAGCGCACCGACATTCATTACATGCGAGGACAAGTGCTGCTTCGCCTGGGACGCAAAACTGCCGCAAAGAAGGAATTGGAAGCCGCGGCCCGCTCAGACAGCCAACGCAGCACCGGACCGGAGAAGCACGTGGAAACGGTGCCTTCGCCCGAACTAGTGCAAGACTCGCAGTGATACACTCACGTTGATAGAGGCGCTGCCGGCAACGTCTCTCGCTCCGCACGCCAGGCCCCGCACGCCCGACTGCAATCCGCAGCTTCGTCAAGGAGGTACACATCATGAAACGCATCCTGAAAATTGTTGCCATCATTGTTGCCGTGCTGATCGCCATCGCCATCGCAATTCCCTTCTTCATCGACGCGAACGCCTTTCGTCCGAAGCTTGAATCGGAACTCACCGACGCTCTAGGACGCCAAGTCAAAGTGGGGAATCTTTCGCTTTCGCTGTTCTCCGGCAGCGTGGCGGCCGATGATATCTCCATTGCTGACGATCCAGCATTCAGCAAGTCTCCGTTCGTGCAGGCCAAATCGCTGAAGGTGGGCGTGGAAATGATCCCGCTGATTTTTTCCAAGACGCTGAATGTTACCGAGTTAACGTTGAAGCAGCCAGAAATCGGTCTGGTGAAATCGGAGAATGGAGAAAAGTGGAATTTCTCCAGCCTCGGCGGAAATAACGCGTCTGCGCAGAAACCTGCTGCTTCAGCTTCTTCTGGCGGTAATCCGAATTTATCGGTTGCCAAGCTGAACATCGACGACGGGCGTCTGAGCGTCTCCAGCGCAGGATCGAACGAGAAGCCCCATGTTTACGATAAGGTAAGTATCCAAGTGACAAACTTTTCGTTCACTTCATCGTTTCCCTTCAAAATGTCGGCACGACTTCCGGCCAATGGGACACTAAAAATTGATGGCAAAGCTGGACCGATCGATGCCAGCAACG
>QIAK01000269.1:0-303 GCA_003225515.1 Acidobacteriota bacterium
GGACGCATTCTGGTGGATGCGTTTTACTTTTCCAGCACAGACTGGCCACACGGAAAACAATTCGTGATCGGACACATCCTGCTGACCAGCCTGTTTGTTGCCCTGGCCTGCAACTATTGGGCTCTCGTTGTCTGGCAAGTGTGGCTACGACCGGGCAGGTAAGAAGCTGGGGCGGCCTCCGTAAAGAAGCTCAAACATTCGTCCGCGAAGAGTGGCTCGGAATGATCCGAAGCGCGCAAACACTTCATCCCGGGTATCGAAAAAGCCTCCATCCGACTGGATGAACTTCGATAAATCGAACCT
>QIAK01000269.1:314-1992 GCA_003225515.1 Acidobacteriota bacterium
AAAATCGACCGGGGTTCGATCGACAGCATCAAAGATGGATTCACCCTCATTGGTGAACCCGCCTTCTGCCTTCCCTGCAAGATCCATGGCGGAAGCGTAAAGCTCGTCGAAATCGGTCCATGTTTCTTCGAAAAAGAACTGCGGCCACACCAGCAAGATGTTCTTTGGGATGAATGCGCGAAACAGGCGGAATCGCGGGTACCAGAATTGTCCGCTTACGCGCAGGGCTCTCGCCCGCGTCGGAATACCACAGGCCCGCGACAAGGCCTCCAGACACGCCATACGCTGGCTGCACGAACCCTTGCCGTTACGAACAGTGCGGGAGGCCGACTGAAATTCATTGAGGCTATACACCGGTTTGACGAGCTTGGCCAGGCACCGATGCGCTGCCTGCAACAGCTGCCGAGCTTGCTGGTGTTCGCGCCCGAGGTTCACCGCAAGGTCGCCGATTGCACTGTCCTGATGATCGAGAATAGGCGTCGCATTCAAATTCGCCGAAGAAGGCTTCGGTGCGACTAACTGGTTCACCGAGGCCATTGAAAATTCGAGCGCTGCAAATTGCTTCATTCCTGCGCCTCAATCTTTCAACAATTGTCGCGCAATCACCAGTCGTTGAATTTCGCTGGTACCCTCACCGATCGTGCAGAGTTTTACGTCGCGGTAAAACTTTTCGGCGGGATAGTCTTTGATAAATCCGTAACCACCGTGAATCTGCACGCCTTCGTTGGCGCACTTCACGGCGACCTCGCTGGCATAGAGCTTTGCCATGGACGATTCCTGCGTGGTCTTCATGCCGGCGTCTTTCATCGAGGCGGCGCGCATGGTAAGCAGCATCGCCGCATCGATCTCGGTAGCCATGTCGGCCAGTTTCCACTGGATCGCCTGAAAGTCGCTGATAGATTTTCCGAATTGCCTGCGTTCCTTCGAATAATTCAGCGCCGCGTCATATGCGCCTTCCGCCATACCCAGCGATAAAGCTGCAATCGAAATGCGCCCACCATCCAGCACGCGCATTGCATCAACAAAGCCCTGGCCTTCTGTACCGAGCAAGTTTTCCGCTGGAAGTACGCAATCTTCAAAGATCAATTCGGCGGTATCGCTCGCACGTAGGCCTAGCTTGTCTTCTTTCTTCCCAGCACGAAATCCCTTTGTGCCTTTGTCAACCACGAATGCCGAGAGTCCATGCGTGTGCGCCGCGCGGTCAGTCACCTGACCGCGAGCACGACGATTACGTCGGCGTAATGTCCATTGGTGCAAAACGTCTTGGTGCCGTTCAGCACCCAGTTATTTCCCCGGCGCACCGCGGTCATGCGCGCACTACCCGCATCTGATCCGGATGACGGCTCGGTCAATCCCCACGCGCCGATGAATTCGCCGCTGGCGAGTTGGCTGACATACTTCTTTTTCTGCGCTTCGTTTCCAGCCAGGAAAATATGGTTCGAACACAGAGACGTGTGCGCCGCCACGATGATGCCGACCGACCCGTCGACACGCGACAGTTCCTCGATTGCGGTAACGTATTCGACGTAGCCCATGCCGGCCCCGCCGTACTCGGGAGGAAAAATCATTCCCAGCATCCCCAGCTTGCCGAGTTCCTTGATGGTGGCGAGCGGAAATTCGCCGGCCTCGTCCCACTTCATCACGTTGGGCTTGATCTCGCGCTCGGCAAACTCACGAA
>QIAK01000269.1:2028-6616 GCA_003225515.1 Acidobacteriota bacterium
CACTCGACGTGCGACGGCAGTCCGAATCAGGGAAACACAAATGCTCCAAATTGTGATTAGAACATAGAGTTAGACGAGGAAGAAGTTACCCTCGGAGGAGAAAGGGGAAAGATACAGCGGTCCGCATGGACACTGGCGATTTTGTCTATTTTAGTTGTGCACCCAACCGACCGGATGGTTTGCGGAAATCGAGCTGAGTTGCTAACTCCAGCGCCGAAATCTTCACGGAAGAGATACGACTGCTTTCAAAGAGCTGGAGCGCCAGAACTCGCAAGAAATACCTGGAAGACCTCATTGGACAACAACCGTCCACGAGAGCTGAGATAAATACGGTCGCCATCTCGATGCATGAGTCCGTCGGCGATCAACTCTGCGATCGCTGAATGCAAATTGTCGAGAGCTGGTTTGCCGAAGGTCGCGGCCACGGTGCGCAGATCTACACCTCGGTTCAAGCGCAATCCAAGAAAAAAACTCTCTTCCAAGGCGTTCGTTCGCGAGACGACCGTTTTTTGCGGCGCATATCCGGCAATGTATTTTTCGAGGACGTTTGCGGTGGAGAAACGAACCGCGTCAGCATCCGGCGTTGCAGATGGAAGCATGGAATGCGCATCCACACCGAAACCTAGATACGGCTGCCGATTCCAGTATTTGAGATTGTGCCGCGACTCCGATCCAGCCCGCGCGAAATTGGAAATCTCATATTGCGCAATGCCTGCCGCTTCCAGCCGATCGCAGGCCGCGAGGTAGAAATCAGCGGTAGCCTCTTCATTGGGGACGAAATTCGCGTGATAGCGCGTTCCGCCAGCCATCACCTCGCGCCCGAGGCGCGACTCATCATCCACTTCCAGCATATATACGCTAACATGCGGTGTTCCAGTGGCCAGCATTTCTGTCAGCGACTCCCGCCAGCTCTCTTCTGTCTGGTGCGGAAGGCCGGCGATGAGATCGACATTGAGATTCGCGATCCCGGCAGCGCGCAGGCGGGCAATTTCTTCCAGCACGGTCGTACGCTTGTGAAGCCTTCCGACTGCCGCAGCTTCAACGTCTACGAATGACTGGACTCCCAAGCTGACGCGATTCACGCCGCAAACGAGCAGGCCTTCAATGACGCCGGAAGTAAGCGTTCCGGGCGCACACTCGACCGTCGTTTCCGCGTTCGATTGAACATTGAATTGCTTTTGCACTGCATCAAAGATTCGCTTTAACTGCGCGGGTTCAAGCACCGTGGGCGTGCCACCACCCAGATAGACCGAGTCCACCTGGAGTTCGATCTGTCCGCCCATACCCGCTGCCATGCTGCTCGAGTTTGCAATGTCAGCGCACACACGATCCACGTAGCGATCAAAGACGACGCGCGAAAACACATCGGACGCGAAGTTGCAGTAGCTGCACTTCGTGCGGCAGAACGGCACCGAAATGTAAATGCCCAGGGGCATGTCCTGATTATCCCACCTGAGAACATGATCGGGCGTACGGCCGCTCACCGACTTACGAAGAACAACCGCTTCTTTTTTCAGGTAGTGGGCTGTTTTGAAAAAAGAGCTAAAATTCAAAACAGCCCACGACCTTTTTTCATCCTCTCAGGCATATCGGCCATCTATTGAGGTACGCTGTTTTAGAGCGCTCTCGCGGCGCTCGCTGCCAGAATTGTTAGAAAGCATCGTCCCGTACCCATGGCCCAGGAAGAGGAAATACTAGGCAAAGCATATGACAGCCGCTTGATGCGGCGGCTGCTCACCTACCTGCGTCCGTATCGCTGGCAGGTAGCGATTGCTATCGCCTCGATCATCCTAAAATCTTTCTGCGACGTGCTCGGGCCGTACCTGGTCAAAGTCGCGGTGGACCGTTATCTTGCTCCGGTGGGGAACGCGACCTCGGGGCTGTGGGGAGGATGGCTCAGCCCGCGGCCTCTGCACGGAATCGCCCAAATTTCTGCGATTTACTTCGGACTGCTGATCCTGACCTTTGTGTTCGAATTCCTGCAGACATACTTCATGCAGTGGACCGGGCAGAAGGTGATGTTCGACCTGCGCAGCCAGATTTTCCGGCATTTGCAGCGCATGCACGTCGCTTTCTATGACAAGAATCCGGTGGGGCGGTTGGTCACTCGCGTCACGACCGATGTCGACGCGTTGAACGAGATGTTCACCTCCGGCGTAGTGTCGATTTTTGAGGATCTGTTCGTGCTGCTGGGAATTCTGGGCATCATGCTATGCATGAACTGGAAACTGGCGCTGATCACGTTCGCGGTTCTTCCGCTAATCGTGGTCGCGACCAAGTTGTTTCGCGACAAGGTACGGGATTCATATCGCCGCATACGAACGGCAATTGCGCGCATCAATGCATATCTGCAGGAGCACGTAAGCGGCATGGTCGTGCTGCAACTTTTCAACCGGGAACGCAAGGCGTACGACCGCTTCTCTGAAATCAATCGCGGCCACATGGATGCCTATAAAGACGCGATCATGGCCTACTCCGTCTACTATCCGGTGGTCGACTTCTTTTCTGCAATTGCGATTGCTTGCGTTATCTGGTTCGGTGGTCAGGATGTGCTGCGCGGCATTGTCGTGAAAAGCGTCTCGATTCAGTTCGATCCTAAGGCGCTGATGTCGTTTCACATGGTCGAGACCGCAGCTTCACTGGGAGTCGTGATTGCGTTCACGGCGTATGCCCAGCGCTTCTTCCGTCCCATTATGGATTTCAGCGAGAAGTACAACATTCTCCAGTCCGCAATGGCTGCCAGTGAACGTATTTTCAAATTGCTGGATACGCCGGTTGACATAGTCTCTCCCGCCGTGACGAAGAGGCCACAAGGCCCGGGCAGGATCGAGTTCGATCACGTCTGGTTCGCCTATCGCGATGTGCCGGAAGAATCCCATGGAGTGGCGGCTGCCAGCGGCCGTGCGGCCGAGCAGAGTTCGGCTAAGTCTTCGCCGGGAAAAGGCAATGCTCCAGGCGCCGACTGGGTTCTCCGCGACGTCACCTTCTCAATCGAGCCCGGAGAAACCGCCGCCGTCGTCGGCCACACTGGTGCCGGAAAGACCACGCTCATTTCCCTGCTGCTGCGTTTTTACGATGTGCAGAAAGGTGCGGTACGCATCGACGGCGTTGATGTGCGAGAAATGGACCTTGCCGATCTGCGCAGCCGCTTCGGCGTCGTCCTGCAAGATCCGTTCCTGTTCACCGGCACCATCGGCGGAAATATCAGATTGGGCACCGAACGCATTCAGGATGCGCACGTGGCCAAAGCCGCCGACGACGTGAACCTCGGTGATTTCGTTCGCGCTCTGCCCAAGGGCTTTGACGAAGAAGTCCGCGAGCGCGGCTCAACTCTTTCGACCGGCCAAAAGCAGCTCATCTCATTCGCCCGCGCTTTGGCACATGAGCCAAAGATTCTGATTCTCGACGAAGCAACATCGAGCGTGGATACAGAAACTGAATTCAAAGTGCGGGATGCTCTCAGTCGCATGGTCGAAGGCCGCACATCGCTGATCATCGCGCACCGCCTCTCCACCGTGCAGCGCGCCGACAAGATCATTGTCATGCACAAGGGCCAGGTCCGCGAGATGGGAACGCATCAGGAATTGCTGGCGAATCGCGGAATTTACTTCAAGCTTTATCAGTTGCAGTACAAAGATCAAGAACTGAATGTGGCGCGGGCGCCCTCGCCCGCGACGGCCGACGGCTTCCGCGAAACAGAAGTCAACACCACGGGCGACGATTAATGTTTGGCTTCTCCCCGAAAATACTTGAAAGACGCTGTTTGGAGGCTAGAGTCCCGGATCTTGCCTTTACAATCCCTCTGTGCGCATCCTGATCTCAGCGGGCGAAGCTTCGGGGGAAATGTATGGAGCGCAGCTTATTGAAGCGTTGCGCCGCGCTGCCGAGCAGATGAAGCAGCTTGGCTCCACCAGCACGGGCGAGGCGCCCGCCCCTTTACGCTCCAAGCTCGACTTCTTCGGTGTCGGCGGGGATCGCATGCGCGCGGCAGGCTGCGATACCGTGGTGGATGCGAAAGACCTTGCGGTTGTCGGCATCACGGAAATCCTGAGCCATCTGCCGAAAATTCTGAGGCTATACTCCGCAAGCCGGATCTGGCTATCGTCATCGATTCGCCCGCGTTCAACTGGCGTGTCGCACGGCAGATGAAGAAGCGGGGCATCCCTACGGTCTATTACGTCGCGCCGCAGTTCTGGGCATGGCGGCAAGGGCGAGTTCGTCTCATCCGCGACTACATCGATAAAGCACTCGTGATCTTTCCTTTTGAAGAGAAGTTTTACCGCGACCGCGGCGTGGACGCGACCTTCGTCGGCCATCCTCTGGCGGAATTGCCGCACCCGGCTATCGAGCGCGACGACTATGCGGCAGAGTTTCATCTAGACCTTGCGAAGCCGTGGATCACGCTCATGCCCGGCAGCCGCGTCAAGGAAGTTCGCATGAACCTGCCGACGATTCTGGAATCGGCTTCTCGGCTAGGACCAGGCTATGAATTTCTGCTACCCGTCGCGCCCACACTCGACCGCAGTTTCCTGCAGGGTCTGATCGGCGCACAAAAAGTCACTCTGGTCCCCGAATCCCTGCCTGCACT
>QIAK01000270.1 GCA_003225515.1 Acidobacteriota bacterium
CGTCCAACGCTACTCGATGTGAACGCTTGCATTGCGACGAAGTGTTGATTGCTCTTTGCAAGTATGTGCCAGGAGTTATGCGTAGTCCGCAGGACATCACAGGGTAAGCGTTTAATCAACCTGCCCGAATTGACAGGAGCTTAGTTTATGTCTGGAGTTAACGGCGACAAGGCGAGATTTAATCGCGTGAGAAAGCAAAAACTGGCGCGGCGAGTACGAAACCGCGAAATGTTGAAGGGCGCGGTGGCGCCAGCGAAACCGGCGGTAGTAGCGGGTTCGGCGAAGAAGGCGTAGGACGAGCGGTAAGCGCAACCATCCCGAAAGTCAGATGTTTTACGAGTGAAAGAGGAAATGGAATGAAGAATCTTTACGTCGGTAATTTGCCCCACAGCACAACCGAGTCGGAATTAGTAAGCATTGTGACGGATCGGGAGACGGGTCGCGCCCGCGGTTTCGGGTTTGTGGAAATGACCAATCCAGCGGAAGCCGATAAGGCGATTGCAGCGCTGAACGGAACGGAGTTGGGCGGACGCGCGCTGAAGATCAATGAAGCGCAGCCCAAGACCGACCGTCCCAGGGGCGGCGGCGGTGGTGGTGGTGGAAAGCGCTTTGGCGGCGGTGGAGGCGGCGGACGCGGGCGTGATGATTATCAGGGACACGCACGGCAGCCCCGCGAACCACGCTGGTAAGTTCCAGTTTTCAGAATATCTGCCGGAAGTGCGGATATGCGGACCGGCGGCGCAAGCAACAAGACTAATGCAATGAGACCAGGAGGGATTGTGAATGCCACGAGGACGATCAACATTTACTAAACGCCAGAAGGAACAGACGCGACAACAAAAACAGCGCGATAAAGCCGAGCGCAGGGTTCAGCGTAAAGAGAACAAACCGGAGGGTTCAGCCGTCGACGAGATGCAGGAATTGCGTGAACATGCCGAGGCACAGGCGGCGCTGTTCCGCGTCGGATCGGAAGACGAGCCCGGTTCGGAAGTGTTCATCCCCGGCATCGGAAAACTCGATCGCTAGAAATATTTTGTAATTCAGAAAAGGCAGCCCACTGGGCTGCCTTTTCTGTTTTCGATCATGGAATAGCAGCGTTTAAGGCGTGATCTCGAAGACCGTTCCTTCATTGAATTGCCCACCGTCGCCGGTAGTGCCGTAAAGATTGCCCGAAGCATCGAAGATGAGGCCTGCGTTGGGATGATAACCATCGCTTCCCTGATCGCTGAAACTGTGCAGAACAGTCTCGGTCCAGGGTCCGACGGTGGTCGGCGTCAGCTTAAATGTGCTGCCTTTCCCATTTGAGCCACCCCCCAAAGTTACGCCATACAGATTGCCGCTGGCGTCGAAAACCGGAGTGCCCGAGGGACCATTCCCATCGGCATTGTGAATGTTGAAGTTATGCAGGATTTTTTCGGTCCACTTGCCGCCCGCGGTAGGACTCAATTCGAACACGATACCTTTGTTGTGCGGCCCACCGCCGCCTCCGCTGGTGACGCCGTAGAGATTGCCAGAGGCATCGAAGATCAGGCCATTGTAAGGATATTTCCCGTCGCCGTCACGCTTGCTGAAATCGTGCAAGCCCTTCCATTTCCAGTTGCCACTCAGCGTTGGACTTAATTCGAACACCGTACCGCACCCATACCTGCAAGCCGGTGTATTCCCGCCGCCAGCGGAAGTCATGCCGTAGAGATTGCCCGCGGCGTCGAGGAGCACGCTGCCGTAGGGGACACCACCATCTGCGCCGCCGGTGAAGTCATGTAATGTTTTCTCAGTCCAGGTTCCTCCGGCACTGGGCGATACCTCGTACACGGTGCCCTGACTGTAAGCACCGCCGTTGGCTGTTGTACCGTAGAGATTGCCCGCAGCATCAATCGTCAAGCCAGAGTGGGCTTCGAAACCGTCATTGCCGTCAAAGTTATGCAGGATGGTTTCAGTCCACGATCCGTTCGAATTCGGGGTCAGCTTGTAGACCATTCCGCAGCCGCCGATGCCGCTGATGCACAGTCCGGAGCCACCAAATTCTGTCGTCCCATAAAGATTCCCGGCAGCATCGAAGACCAGGCCGCCTGTGATCCAGAAGCCGTCCGTGCCGTCGACATTGAAGCTGTGCAGCACAGTTTCCTTCCAGCCTGATGTTCCTGGGGATAACTCAAACACCATGCCAACGCCATTCGCACCGCCATAGAAGGTGGTGCCATAAAGATTGCCGGAAGCGTCGGAGATAACGCCGGCAACGGGCAGGACGAGTCCGCCGCTGTCATAAAAGCTGTAAAGCACCTTCTCCTGCTCTTGGGCGAGCGCGGCCGGAGCCGCAAACAGGGCTAGGGTTAAGACAGCAAGAACGGCTTTGAAATTGGGGGAAAGAGTTGACATGGTTTTCCTCTGCTCTCTAGGTTCTTGGGCCCGCGGGAAATCGGAGTAGTAAGGATGATTCTGAGGAGCAACAGAAGGAATCGCACTCCGGCCTTTGGGCCGGAGCACTATATCACGGTTTCACACAATTCGGTTTGGTTGTTACGCAGAGATCAAAGTCGCGGAAAGCCTGTCACCAGCCGCTTAAACGAAGACCTCGCCGGGTAATGCGGTGAGTGTGCGCGAGGCCAGCGTGTTCTGGACGTGCCGCTTGGGTTGCGGTGCGCCCGAGGGATCGATCTGCATGCGCTCGATGCGCAGCTTCAAGGTGCGTTCGATATTGCGCAGTTCGACGATTTCGACTCCGGCGGCGAGAGTGGTGGCGCGTCCGCTCAATCCGGCCCGCCCAGTGCGCCCAACGCGGTGGATGAAATCCTCTGCAATTTTAGGGACATCATAGTTGATGACGTGAGCAACGTCATCGCAATGCAAGCCGCGAGACGCAATGTCAGTGGCAACCAGGACTTGAAAACGGCCTTCCTGGAATCCGCTGAGCGCGCCGTTGCGCTGGGACTGCGAACGGTCACCGTGAATCATGGTTGCGGTAAAGCCGTCGCGGGCCAGGTCCTGTGCGAGGCGCTGGGCGCCACGCTTGGTGCGAGTGAAAATGAGAGTCTGCCCTTTTTCCGCATAAAGAAGCTGGCGGAGGACTTCAATTTTTTCACCGGGGCGAACTTCGTAGGCCTTGAGTTCCACACTCTCGGCCGGCTTCAGGACTGAACCAAGCGCGACCCGTACGGGATCGCGCATGTACTCATGCACGAGTCCGGCAACCGAGGCCTCGAGCGTGGCCGAGAAACATAGAGTCTGACGGTTCTTGGGCAGCAGCGCCAGGATGCGGCGGATGGCAGGAAGAAATCCCATGTCGAGCATGCGATCGGCTTCGTCAAGAACGAGAATCTTAATGTGACGCAGGTCCGCGAACTTGCGGTCGGTGAGATCTTGCAAGCGGCCGGGAGTGGCAATGATCAGCGACGAGCCGGCACGCAAGCCCTGGATTTGAGTTTTTTCCGATACGCCCCCGATAACCAGCGCAGCCTTAGGCATGGTCTTGGTGCGCAGGTTCTCATATTGTTCGTGAACCTGCATGGCCAACTCGCGGGTGGGCAGTAGAACCAGGGCGCCGGTATGCGCCGACTTTTCGCCGGCTGATTTTTCGCCAGCTGAATGTTCTCGCCGGAGCATTTCGATGACTGGAATCAGAAAGGCGAGAGTTTTGCCGGTTCCTGTCTGGGCCGTGCCGATTACATCTTTTCCGTCGAGAGCGGGTTGAATGGCGCGCTCCTGGATGGGGGTTAGAGTGATGAATTGAGCTGCCTCGAGCTTGTGCTGCAGAGTTGCAGACAAGGGCAGTTCCTTAAATGTGGTCATTCTGGATTGTTCTTTCTGGAGGGGCTGTCGATACACTAATGCGCACACGTGAAACTTTCATGCCGCTCACATTTTCTTGAATTCACGCTGGAACTAAACGGCGGGCAGGAAAGGCGGAGATAAATCTGATCCAACGAGGGACCACCGCGTCACGAGCAAACCGTGGAAAAAGCGTCAAAAACAGTATAGCACGTAGAAAAGGCAGCCCTAGTTACGAGAGTAAGACGGTGTTGGTCAGTTTAATACTGAAGATCTCTTTTCCATTTAATTTCAACAAGGTAGCCCGAAAAGAAAGGGAGCACGCATCTAAGCGCTCAGAGACACTTACCCCCAAATATTAATCTCTATAGAAGCTGTACTGGGCTAGAATTGAGCACCCTGTAGTTCAGAAAAAATTGCGAATAGCCGAAACGAAACTCTCTTGCTTCTGGCATGGACCGGACCTTGGCCGGGATACACGGGCCGCGGTTTCGCTTCACGGCCACACCAACCGCTCCAAAGAAAGTTTACTGCTGATACCGGAATTGGCCCGCAGGGCCCCGATGCTCCATGAGGCTCTGCAGAAGCAGTGCCGGAGGTCGAGAATTCCAGTGGATTTTTCACGCGCTTACTGGACTCCTCCGTTGATGCCAAAGCTGGCCTACGAGACGGAAATGAATCAGATCGAGAATACGGANAGCCTGATATCCCTCACCGATCACGACAACATCGAAGCTCCCATTTTGCTGCGGACGGTAGCGGAAACGGCGCATACACCGGTCTCACTGGAATGGAGCGTCCCACTCGCGGGAACTATCTTTCATCTCGGCGTGCATAACCTGCCGAGCGCCCAGGCGCAGGCCATCATGGATGAATTGGCTGCGTATACCAGAAAACCTGACGAGCAGCGGCTGTGCGAACTGCTGGCGATGCTCGATGGATTTCCGGAAGTGCTGGTGGTGTTTAATCATCCGCTGTGGACGCAGAGTTGTGTTGGGGTGAAGCGGGATGGGCAGGTCCTGGATCGATTCCTGACCTGTGCGGTTCAGTTCCTGCATGCCTTCGAGATCAACGCCACCCGCAGCACTAAGGAAAATAAGCGGGTTATGGAACTGGCGGAACGATGGCAACGACCACTGGTCTCCGGCGGAGACCGGCACGGGTGCGCGGCGAGTGGCGCGTTGAATTTGACGCAGGCCGAAACCTTCAGCGAGTTTGTGAATGAAATCCGGAAAGAGCGGCGCAGCCACGTGCTGCTGATGCCGCAATATACCGAACCAGTCACGATGCGCACGACGCGGACGCTGCTCGACGTGATTCGGAACTATCCGGAATTTCCAAGCGGATCGCAGCGCTGGGACGATCGCATCTTTCATCCCGACGCGAACGGCGGCCCCGACCGGCCGATTTCATCGTTATGGAACGCGCCGCCCGCGTACGTGGAGCAGATATTGTCCAGCATCCGCTGGTTGGAAAATGCGACGGTGCAACGGGCGATGCAGCGCCTGTTCAGGCGCGGGGCAGCTCCGGCCCTGATATGCGAGATCGCTCCGGAAGCGCTCGTAGAAGAGGCCGTTTCCACGGATGCGGTTTCGTCAGAGGCCCTGACGTGAAGAAGGGAAGTCCACGAGTCGCGTTCTTTCCTTGTGTCTACCACGAAGTGGACGGCGTGGCGCAGACCAGCAGGCATTTCGAGGCATTCGCCAGGCGACAGCAAACCGACTTCTTCATGGTGCATGCGGGCCCGCGAGATGAGGTCGTCGCCAACGGGACGGTAACGCGTGTCGAACTCCCACGTAGTCCAGTGAAATTTCCGCTTGACCGGGCACACGATTACGACCTGCTGTTTCTGCGGCATTATCGAAAAGTGGAACCGATGCTGAGGGACTTCCGTCCCGATGTGGTGCAGATTACAGGGCCGAGCGATGTGGGGACGCTGGGAGCGTATGTCGCGTACAAGTTGAATATCCCGCTGGCGGCAACCTGGCAAACCAATCTTCATCAATACGCGCGCAGGCGGATGGCCGCTGCGACGGCATTTCTTCCGAACGCCGCCGCCGGGCAACTTGCGGACGTGGCAGCGCGTTTGAGCTTCCGCGCAACTGCGCGGTTCTATAAAATCCCGCGGCTGCTGTTTGCGCCTAACCAGGAGATGATCCGCGTGTTGAAGACGGCGACGGGAAAGCCGTGCTATCTAATGTCGCATGCCGTGGACACTATGGTGTTCAGGCCCGAGCTGCGAGACCGAGATGGAGGGCCATTTCGTATCGGCTATGTCGGACGGCTCACGACGGAAAAGAGCGTGCGCTCGCTGGCAAGGCTGGAGCAGAGGCTGCTGGAGAAGGGCTATCGGGATTTCGAATTCGTCGTGGTCGGTGAAGGCGCGGAGCAGGAATGGCTGCGAAACAATATGCGCCAGGCTGAGTTTACGGGCGTGCTGACCGGTCCTGATTTGTGGCGAACATTCGCGAACTTCGATGTGCTGGCTTTTCCGTCAGAGACCGATACCTTCGGCCTGGTGGTGCTGGAAGCGTTTGCCTCGGGAGTGCCCGCGGTGGTCACTGATCTCGGAGGTCCGCAGGATACGGTGCGGCAGGGGCGCACCGGATTCATTGCGCGCGATTTCGATGAGTTCGTATCTTACACGCAGCGAATCATGGACGAACCTGCGTTACTTGCTTCGATGCGTGCGGCGGCGCGTGAGCAGGCCCTTGAAACCTCGTGGGATCGAATTTTCGCAGGGATGTATGAGGCTTACGAGCGCTGCCTGTGCAGCGTCCCAGTCGAGAGCCGTAGTGTTTTGGATGTGGCTACTACCTGAGAATGACGGTCTAGTTTTTCCTTTCATAGAACCTCGACTTTCGACTCGGATCACCCCCGATTTGCATGATGTGGGCCGCTGCTCATCATAGGGAGTCGTCCGGAAGGTGCTAGGCAACCGCCTCGAAATGGGGCACAATCAGGGCGGAGCGGAGGGCTGTTCAATTGAAGATCTCGCAAAAAGGGCTGTACGCGCTGCAGGCCATGATGACGCTGGCGCGGCGGCACGAGCAGGGCGCGATCAAGATTCGCGAGATCGCAGCGGAAAGCGATCTGCCGGAAAAATTTCTGGAGTTGATCCTGCTGGAATTGAAGAACGCGCGCATTGTCGATAGCGTGCGCGGAGCGAGAGGCGGCTACCAGTTGCGACGAGATCCGGCGGAGATTCCGTTGAGCGATATTATCCGGCTGGTGGATGGCCCCCTTGCGCCGATGGGCGATGCGGAGCAGTTGCGCGGTTTGATCGCAAAGG
>QIAK01000271.1 GCA_003225515.1 Acidobacteriota bacterium
GTTGGAGGTGTCGGCATCACCACTCTGGTTCCACCGATAAAAGGCAATGCGGGTCCTTCTTTCGATCCAACTGCAATTCCCTCGATACCCTCTCGGGGATCACTGAACGGCGACGACGAAGAGTCCGGCCCCCTGCTGATGATCGGGGTGACGCGTGATGGCTGCATTATCGCGCCAGGACGAAGGTTTGAAATCATATGCGCAGCACTCTGGGTGCGCGAGTCATGTAGGGGCTCCGCGCTTCGGCGCCCAAGAATCACGGGTGTAGAAACCGTCCTTGCAAAGGGCAAGCCAACCGTCTTCCACAACGGCAATAACAGCAGGCACCCAATCACCAGCACCTGCACTCCGAACGACGTCAAGGTAGTCCAGCTGCGGCGCGCGCGTTGTGCCCACGAAGTTTCCAGCATGCTGTCGGCAAGAAATTTCTGCTCAATGTTTCTTTCGAAAATATCATCTGCGGCCATGGTGTCCTCCAGCTTTAGATTTGCTTGCTGTTATGGACACCACTGCCGGACACCGGGACGACACTGCCGCAAATAAAAAAGGCCGCGTTTTCACGCGGCCTGCTGGAACTTTGTGGACACCAGAGGTGTCCGCTTTACTACTTCGGCTCGGTTGGCTTGGGTGCCGCAGGTTTCGCGGCGCCTGCACCCGTTCCGGACTTCGGAGCTGGTGGCTTCGCTGCGCCTGCTCCCGAGGGCTTAGCGGCGCCCGTAGGCGGCGCGGCCACACCCGACTGCGTGTTGTAAAGATCAACCACTGCCTTCGTGATATCCAATCCCTCGCCCGCAATCAGCACGGGGCCTTGCGGCCATGCTTTCGACGTATCGATGATCATCCCAAATCCATTCTCTTGGGAGTACTTGACGACAACCGGAGCCACCTTCTGCAAGATGCGGGTGAATATCTCCTGCTGCTGCGCGCCGAACTCTTCCTGCGCGTCCTGTACGGAACGGTCGAAAAGCTTTTGTTTACTCTCAATCTGCTTTTTCAGGGTGGCAAGAGCATCTTCGTTCAGCTTGCCTTCCTGTGTGGTCAATTGTTTCTTCAGGCTCTCGAGTTCATCGCTCTGACCCTTCAGCTCGGACTGCTTAGGTTCAAATTTCTTTTGTAGAGCATCCAGGTCGCGGCGTCCTTCGTTGCTCCCGAAGACGGCTCCTTCAACATTGATGGCGCCAACCTTGGTGCCCGTGCTGATCGGTGTAGTGGTCGCTCCGGATGCAGCCGGAGCCGCTGGCGTGGCAGCCGCAGATGACGGTGTGGCGGCGCTGCCGGTTTGGGCCAATGCGGATATTGCTACAGTAACCGCACCAGCCAGAAGAATTCGCAGAAGCTTGCTTTTCATTGGATCGGTTGAACTCCTTGGAACATGGTTCCGGGAATGAACTTTCGATTTCTTTTCAGATCTTCAATCAACGCTGGGCCGCACTGAATGAGATCTCCGCTGCGGTAGCGGGCGCCATTGGACGGGCGCATTCGATTGCCAGCATCACACGCCGACCTTTTGCGCGTGTCTCCCACCCTCACAGCTGACTCGATGCAGTGGATGTCTAATATTATAGTGATCTCGCTTCCAGGCCGTCAAACCAGCTTTCCCGCGCATTTAGAACGTTGTCGCCACCGTAAACCTGAAAGTCTTGCGCGGCTCCCTCAACAAGAAACTGGGGGCAAACGTATTCACCGCGAGATGATACGTGTAGTCGCCGGCCGCACCCGCAGGGAACATGGAACGTGTGATCGGAATCGGCGGGTTCGCAGGGCCGTTAAGCCGCAGCGGGTTATATGCCCAGTAGATTCGGAACGGTGCATTCACCACCGGCAGGAACATTTGTAGTTCCAGGCCCGTCGAAATTCGGGGCTTCCAGTTCGTCGAACTCAATACTTGCAGGTTCTGTGACGGTTTCGGGTTCAAGATGCTTCCACCCGTGCAGTTGAATCCAGTATCGAGCATCGGACATCCGAAGGGCGTACCGATTACCTGGTCATATTGCGCTGTTGCGATTTGCAACTGCGAAGGCCGCACAATGGCGTCGATTCCCGAGTCTACAAACGGAGCCAGTACCACCGGCCCGGCAATCGTGATGCGGTACTCCAGGTTCGTCCACATACTAAGATCGCCGCCGGGAAACACGATCTGGTCCACCGGGATCGGTACGGTCCAGTTTCCCTGCCGCGGGTTGGCAGGATTCTTGGGGACTGGTGTTCCGTCGGGATTCGTCAGAGTGATCACATTCGAGCTGGGCAGAAATGCCACCGGCGAGACCGACCGAATATCGAAGCCACGGATATCGTTTTCGCCTCCCATGAACGAGCGCTGGAACGGCGGAGCAACCAGGCCCCCATATCCGCTGATGAAAGATCCGTTCAGCGTGTAACCAATCGCGTTGCGGCGGTTCTGTACCGGAATAAACTGCTTATACTGCACAATCGGACGAACCGACCGGACCGTCCCTCCCAGCCCAGCCAGTTCCATGCCCAGCGTCATCTGGTGCCCTTTATGCGGCGAGATTCCGAATGCAGTGAACGGGATCATTACCAGCAAGATCTTCCCGAACTTCTCGTTCAATACCCTGGATAGCGGAATCTCGCCGCATAAAGCTGGAACGGTCCAGCGAATAGGTCATGCCCACGCGCTTGAACGACCGGCGCAAAGGATAGCTCATCGACGTTGTGAAGCCCACGCTCGACTGTGAATAGTTCTGCAGGTTCTGCAATTGCGCGGCCGGAAGATTCAGGTTCTGTCCACTGAAAATGGAAAGCTGCCGCGCCTGGTTGTAGCTGATCTTGTTCCCAAAGACTGAGAACCCGAACTGCAGCGGGCGATCAAACATATAAGGCTGCGTAAAACCGAACATTACGCTTCGCGCCAGGTTTCCCAGGCTGATCTGCACCTGCAAAGTTTCACCACGTCCCAGAAAGTTATTGGTGGAATAATTCAGCCCGATGAACGCTCCCTCAAGCCCGCTGACGCCACCATTCAGTCCAATGCTGTTCTTGCCCTTTTCATGGACTTTCAGGGTCAGATCGACTTGTCCGTTTTTCTCGTCCAGCCTTTTCTCCGTCACGTTCGGATCGTCCGGCTTGATCTGGTCGAAATAAGAAAGCTGATTCAGGCGAAGCACGCTCAGTTCCCACAATCGGGAGTCATAAATGCCGCCTTCTTCCAGAGCCAGTTCGCGCCGGATCACCTTGTCGCGGGTGGTGGTGTTGCCCGCAAACTCGATGCGCCGCACGTAAAACTGCTTACCCTCGTCGACGTCGATCTCCAGGTACGCCAGCTTCTTATCATCGTCAAAAGTCGTGGATGGAACACCCGTGTAGTTGATGTACCCGTACTGACCGTAGGCCTTGCGCAATGCCTCCAGCCCTTTGGCGATCTTGTCGCGGCTGAAAAGATCTCCGTCCTTCAGCGGGAACAGCGATCGCAGCGCCGCAGTATTCGATATCGCTTTATTGTTTTTAAAAGTGATCTTGCCGAGGCGGTACTTGTCGCCTTCCTCGATGGGCATGGTGATATCCACCGCCTTGCCCGGACCCGACTGAAACAGGGGAATATGAAACCCCTTGTGACCGGTGTCATGAATCTGAGTTTTAGGATCGTTCACCACGACTTTGAAATAGCCGCGATTCTGGTATTCGGCGCGCACCCGCTCTGTATCCTCTTCCAACTTAGTGGCGTCGTAGGTCTTGGCGAAGATGTTCTCCAGGAAGATCGAATGGGGGACGCCAATCGGCTTCAGGTTCTTCATGGACGCGCGCAGAATTCGCGTCTTGATGCTCTTGTTTCCTTCGAACTTGATTTTGCCGACTTTTACCTTCGGTCCTTCTTTCACGACGAACGTGATCCCAACCGCCGCTGGCGGTATCTGCCGAACTTCCGAGCGGATCGTGGCAAACTGACGCCCGTGTTCGGAAAGCAGGTTCTTGATGGATACTTCCGCCTTCTTGATTCGCGTCGGATCGTACTGGCTCTCTACCACCAGCCCGACTTTATCCTGCTTGAAGCGGTCGAGCACATCGCTATTGGAAACCGAACTCAGCCCTAAGTAGTCGGTGACGATGATGCGCCAGCCCTTCGGCGTCTGCTCCCGCGTAAACTTGATGTCCTCGAAATAACCTGTGTTCCAAAGCGAGTTAAAGTCGCGCTCCAGAGCGGCTGTATCGTAAACGTCCCCTGGTTTTGTGAAGATGCGCGCGCGGATGGTCTCTGCGGGAATACGGCGGTTGCCGCTGACGTTGATCTCCGAAACGATGTCGTTTTGCGCCCAGGTCAGGTTTGCGGTAAGCAGCAGGAAAGCAAAAAGTGCGCCAAAAATGGCGCACACACACCTGCGCACTCTCGCCCAAGGCCGTTGAAATGAAGAAGATGGCACCGACTCGACCCTCAGACTGCAGGGTCGCTTGGGCACAACAAGGTTCTCCGAATGAAAGCGAAAAGGAATCGCTACGACCTCAGCCTCTGGGATGTAAGAAAACTGTCATTATACGGCAGTGCAAGGGAATGCGTCCAAACCGCAACTCTTTCTGAGTCAAATCGCTTCAGCTCAGCAGATTCGCCCCATCGGCAGGAAATCCGCGGTTGCTTCAGTGGGGTGGCTTGGATAACTCTACTTCAACCAAGACGGAATAAAACGTAGCCGAGTTGCCCATGTCTGTAAGTTTTTCTGAGATGAGGGCATTGATGCTCTGGAAACCGGGGGTCATCTTTGCCCAATTGAGACTCGCGGAGACGACTCCGGCCTGAACTTTGCCATCGACTCTCGCTTTCAGCACCATATCACCCCGGTGGTTAAATACGCGAACCTTGTCGCCATCGGCAATGCCACGCGCCCGCGCGTCGTCAGCGCAGATTTCCAGCAGTCCCGTTTCCTCCATCTCCTGCACCGAGGGCACGTTGGTGAAGGTGGAATTCAAGAAGTTATCGGATTTGCGAGCCAGTAGTTCTAACGGCAATGTTTTGCCCTTCGTCCCGTGCCGCGACTCCGTAGGGGGCGTAAAGTCGGCCACAGGATCGAGCCCCAAAGCCTTCACCGACTCACTGTAAAGCTCCGCCTTCCCCGAAGCAGTACGAAAGCCCCCCTGCGCAAACGGAAGAAACGGCATGGTTGGTGTGGAATTTGCGTTTGTGGGGACAGCCGCCCCCGGCTGTCCAGCGGAACGGAGATGCGCTCCTCCGGAAGCCGGAAGCCGAGTGCCGGAAGCCGAAAAATTCATCCGCACCTGCCCCCGCTCCAGCCTCTTGCGGCTTATCCCCTCCATCCACGGATCGTTCGATTCCAGTGCCGCATCGATCATCTCGTCGACGCTCTCACGGAAGCACTCCTCTTCGAATCCCATGCGCTCCGCCAGCGCGCGGAAGACCTCAACGTTCGAGCGGCACTCCCCGAGCGGCGCAATCGCCTGATTCGAAACCTGCAAATAGTAGTGCCCGTATCCCTTTTGCAAATCTTTATGTTCAAAGAACGTGGTCGCCGGAAGCACAATATCCGCGTAATCCGTCGTGTCGGTAAAAAATTGCTCGTGCACCACGGTAAAAAGATCAGGCCGCATCAGCCCGCGGACCACTTCTTTATGATCCGGACAAACCGAAGCCGGGTTCGAGTTGTAGACGAATAAAGCCTTCACCGGCGGATCGTTCTGCTTGTTCAGTACGCGTCCCAGTTCGACCATGTTGATGGTGCGGGCTTCGCGTCCCAGCGCGGCCTGCATCAGGTCAGGCCGCTTCAGAGCCTCCGTATTCAGATCAACCGCTCCACTCAGCGACATCTGCAGCCCGCCACCGATTTCCTTCCAGCCTCCTGTAATGCAGGGCAGCATGGTAATGGCGCGGGTTGCCATCCCGCCGCGCTCCGAGCGCTGCACGCCATAATTCAGCCGAATGACGGACGGCCTCACGGTGGCATATTCGCGCGCCAGTCTGCGAATATCCTCCGCGGCAATCCCCGTCCACTGCGCGACCCGCTCAGGCGGATACTCTTTCACCTTTTCCTGCAGTTGCTCAAATCCAATCGTGTACTTGGAAACGTAGTCGGCATCGTGCAAGTTTTCCCCGATGATGACATGCATCATGCCGAGCGCAAGCGCCGCATCCGTTCCCGGATTGATAGGCAGATACCAGTCCGCGCACGCCGCCGTCCGCGTTCGATAAGGATCGATCACCACCAGCTTCGCCCCCTGGCGGCGAGCTTCCGCGATGAACGGCCATAGGTGAACGTTGTTCCCATGAATATTCGACGCCCACGCAATGATGTATTTGGAATCGCGGAATTGCTCGGGCTCGGTGCCGAGCTTCACACCCAGAACCGACTTCAATCCCGCTTCGCCCGCCGCTGAGCAAATTGACCGCTCTAATTGGGATGCGCCCAGCCGATGGAAGAATCGCCGGTCCATCGAAGCCCCGTTCAGCGCCCCGAGGGTCCCGCCGTACGAGTAAGGCAGAATCGACTCGCTCCCGAACTCGGCAGTGATCGCACGAAAGCGCGATGCGATCTCATCCAAGGCCTCGTCCCACGAAATCCGCTGCCAGCTTTGTTTCTGAATACCTTGTGTGGCGCGGGCGCCCTCGCCCGCCTCCGCGGCGCAAGCCGCAGGCCCCTTAGGCCCAACCCTCCGCATCGGATACAGCACCCGATCCGGCGAATAAACCCGATCCAGATATTTCGCCACCTTCGCGCACAAAAACCCACGCGTCACGGGATGCTCCGGATCACCCTGAATCTTCGTCGCCAGGCCATCCTGCACGGTAATCAAAACCCCGCAAGCATCAGGGCAGTCGTGCGGACACGCGGCATGGACGACCTTCTTCATCCCCTCGATTATAAGTGCTTTCCTGCCGAATGCCGCGCCAGAACGGAAAAGGCATCCACAAAGTGGATGCCATCTCTTCAAAAGCTCTGCGCAGTTTCCACCGCGCGGCTAAGGACAATCACCCCCGGCCAACTCCTTCAATTGATCTCCAGCACTTCCTTCTCTTTGCCCTTGCTCATCTCTTCCATCTTCTTGATCTCGCCATCGGTCAGCTTCTGAATCTCGTCGAGCGAACGCTTCTCTTCATCTTCCGTAATCTTTTTATCTTTCAGCGCCTTCTTGATCGCATCATTCCCATCGCGCCGAATGTTCCGAACCGCTGTGCGATGCTCTTCCAGCACGCGATGCAGATGTTTCACCATATCCTGCCGGCGCTCCTGCGTGAGCGGCGGAACCGGCACGCGGATGAGCTTGCCATCATTCATCGGGTTCAGTCCCATCTCTCCGGCACGGATCGCCTTCTCAATCGCTCCCAATTGTGAGGTATCGAACGGCTGCACCGTAATCAACTGCGCTTCGGGCGCATGCACCTGCGCCACCTGATTGAGCGGCATCTGCGAGCCATAGTAATCCACCGTCACGTTATCGAGCATGTGCACGTTCGCGCGCCCGGTTCGCACCCCAGCCATCGCCTTGCGGAAATCTTCGACGGCTTTGTCCATGCGCGTCTTGAGTTGAACTCGAATCTCTCTAAGCGGCCCGCTATCAGCCATGTCTCTGCTCCATTAAACGTAAGAATCAAAACGTCGAATTATAAACCCGCAAAAACAAATGCAAAAGCGTCAACCACGAAGTATCACGAAGAAGATCAAACATGGATTTCCTTCGTGATACTTCGTGCCCTTCGTGGTTCAAGCTTTTTCGTAGCTAAACCTTACGCGCTGACCGTCGATCCAATCTTCTCGCCCAGCAGCACGCGGCGAATATTGCCGTGTTGGTTCAGGTTGAAGACAATGATGGGTAGATTGTTGTCCTTGCACAGGCTGATGGCGGTGGAGTCCATCACTTTCAGGCCCAACTTCAGCACGTCCATGTAGGAAATGTGATTGAACTTCTTGGCGCCCTCCACTTTCATGGGATCGGCGTCATAGATGCCATCCACTTTCGTGGCTTTGAGAATCGCGTCGGCCTTGATCTCCATGGCTCGCAGAGACGCGGCGGTATCGGTCGAGAAATAGGGGTTCCCGGTGCCACCGGCGAATATCACGACCCGGCCCTTCTCCAGATGGCGAATCGCACGCCGGCGAATAAAGG
>QIAK01000272.1:0-470 GCA_003225515.1 Acidobacteriota bacterium
CACCTGCGAAAAAAATCGTCCCAGGCCCAGCGCTTCGACGATCGCCCGCGAGGGATTGACTGGCTTGTTCGAAAGCACCACCAGCTTGCGCGGGGAACCGTTCGATGAATGCTGGATCGCCTCCAGTGCCTCCGCAACTCCGGGATAAACCGTCGTGTAATCCAGTTTGTGCTCGCGATAGTAGGAAAGAAAAAACTCCAGCCCCTTTCGTATCAGCGCGTCGTCTACAACCTCGCCGCCCAGCGCACGCTGAATCAGAATGGGCGCGCCGTCTCCCACGTAGCTGGCGATCACGTCGTCCGGCAATTCCGGCCGCTGAATGTGCCGCAAGGCGGCATTCACCGAATGCACCAGATCGAGGCGGGAGTCGATCAGTGTGCCATCCAGATCAAAGATCACCAGCTTGATCGAATGCGGGTCAAAGGCACGGCGCGTACGAATCATGCACTTCCAGAATAAAGCAGTCGGAG
>QIAK01000272.1:680-3001 GCA_003225515.1 Acidobacteriota bacterium
TCTCGGCGCATCCGGAGGGCCTGGTCGTCAGCGAGATTCAGGAAGAGTTGGAAATACCGAACTCAACCCTTTCTCATCATCTCGATAAATTACGAACCGAGGATCTTGTCTGCGTTCAGCGTCAAGGAACATTTCTGCGCTATACGGCCAACACGAAGGCCCTGCAGGAATTGCTGCAGTTTCTGTATGCCGAGTGCTGCACGCGCAACAAGGCCGTCAAGCCGCAGGACATCGTACAAATCTGCAAGTAGGAGCGCATTCATGAGCATTAGTCATACGAGTCTCGACATCAAGGAAGTCGTCAAGCAGAAATACGGCGAAGCCGCTCTCCGCGTGACCTCCGGAGGCAGTTCCTGCTGTGGCGCGACACCCAGCACGGGATGCTGCGATCCCATCACCACCAATCTTTACGACGCTTCCCAGGCCGGGCAGATTCCGGAAGAGGCTCTGCTGGCCTCGCTCGGCTGCGGCAATCCCACGGCGCTGGCCCACCTGAATGCCGGCGAGATCGTTCTCGATCTCGGTTCGGGCGGAGGAATTGACGTCCTGCTCTCGGCCCGCCGCGTCGGCCCGACTGGCAGAGCTTACGGCCTCGATATGACCGACGAAATGCTTGCTCTCGCCAACCAGAACAAGCGCAAAGCCGGAACTGAGAACGTTGAATTCCTGAAAGGAGAAATCGAGAGCATTCCGCTGCCCGACAACTCCGTCGACGTCATCATCTCGAATTGCGTCATCAATCTCTCGGCTGATAAAGACAAAGTCCTGCGCGAGGCCTTCCGTGTGCTGAAACCAGGCGGGCGCTTCGCCGTATCGGACGTGGTGACCCGCGGTGAGATTCTGCCTGAGATTCGCCAGAGCGTGCTCGCCTGGGTGGGCTGCATTGCCGGGGCGTTGGACGAGAACGACTACGGCCGCAAATTGAAAGCGGCCGGATTCGAGCAGATTGAGGTCGAGCCCACGCGCATCTACCGCGCCGAAGACGCTCGCGAATTTCTTTCGGGGCAGGGAATTGACGTGGACGCTCTCGCTCCTCAACTCGAGGGAAAGTTCCTGAGCGCATTCATCCGCGCCGTAAAGCCAGGAGTGACGGAATCAACCCGTGCACAAACGACATGTTGTGGTCCGACGTGCTGCAACTAAGGCTTTCGGGAACTGGGTATGCAAAAACATTACAACGTGTTGTTTCTCTGCACCGGGAATTCGGCGCGGTCCATCATGGCCGAGGCGATTCTCAACCAGAAAGGTCGACCTGACTTTGCCGCGTACAGTGCCGGCAGCCACCCTTCGGGAACGGTTAGGCCTGAGGCGCTGAAACAAATTGAAGCCGCGCATTTTCCAACCGCGGGTTTCCGCAGCAAGAGCTGGGACGAGTTTGCCCGACCGGGCGCTCCTGCGCTCGACTTCGTTTTCACCGTCTGCGATAGCGCGACCAACGAAGTCTGTCCGTTATGGTCCCACCAGCCGATGACCGCCAATTGGGGCATTCCAGACCCTGCGGCAGTTAGAGGAACACCGGAGCAGATCGAGCGAGCTTTCCGCGATGCTTTCTTTTTGCTGGACCGAAGGATCAGTCTGTTCCTGAGCCTTCCACTTTCTACGCTGGACGAGCTCACGATCAAGAAAGAAATCGACAGCATCGGACGACAATGATCCACAACCAGGTGCCGTCCGCAACAGAGAGGGATCGTACGGTATTAATCTCTGAGAAATCCGTGGTCGCGTGGTCGGACCACCCGAGACAGTTCCGGAGCCGAACTTCGATACTTTACTTCTCCAACCCCTGATTAGCATTTACAATCCAACAGTTCTAGCAGCCTAGTGGAATCTTCACGTGGCTGGCAGGAATCTAAGCAAATAGGGACCTCAGGAACCGGATGGCGACGACAAAGACCGACCCCAAGCTGGCCCTGACGGGCAATGGCAAGAAAAGCAAGCTGTACGAGGGCCTTACGCGCGAGCAGCTTATCCATGCCTACCGCGTCATCTACACTTCGCGCCGCATCGATGACCGCGAAATCCTGCTGAAGCGCCAACAAAAAATCTATTTCCAGATGTCGGGGGCCGGACACGAAGGCATCGGCGTAGCTGCTGGGCTTGCCTTAAAAACCGGATACGACTGGTTCTATCCCTATTATCGCGATCGCGCCCTGTGCCTGGCACTCGGGGTCCAGTCTTATGAGATGTTTCTGCAGGGCGTAGGCGCGGCCGACGACCCCAGTTCCGGCGGGCGGCAGATGCCCTCGCATTGGAGCTATCCTCAGCACCACATTGTCACGCAGTCGTCACCCACTGGATCGCAGATTCTGCAGGCCGTTGGA
>QIAK01000272.1:3016-7342 GCA_003225515.1 Acidobacteriota bacterium
CCTCAGGGCGACTCTCATCAGGAAGGCCCTCGCCCCGCCGATTACCGCCAGTTCAAGAACGTCAGCTTTAAGGGCGACGAAGTTACCTACGTCTCTCTCGGTGACGGCACCTCCAGTGAAGGCGAATTCTGGGAGGCGATGAATGCCGCCGCCCTGGGCAAGCTGCCGGTTATTTTCTGCGTGGAAGATAACGGCTACGCCATTTCAGTGCCCGTTGAAGTACAAACCGCCGGCGGAAGCATTTCGCGCCTGGTCTCAGGCTTCCCCAATTTCCATTTTGAAGAAGTAGACGGCACCGATCCCGTAGCCAGCTACGCCGCTCTTGCGCGCGCCACCCGTTATTGCCGCGAAGGACATGGCCCCGCATTTGTGCATGCGCACGTGATCCGCCCCTACTCGCATTCGCTATCCGATGACGAGCGCCTTTATCGGCCTGACGCCGAGCGGGAAAGCGACTCGCAACGCGACCCGGTCACGCGCACGCAAATGTTTCTTCTGCGCGAGGGCATCCTCGACGAGAAGGGTATCAACCAGCTCGAGAAGGAAGTCGAAGCCGAGCTGCAAATCGCGGTCGACCGCGCGCTCGAGGCGCTTCCACCAGCGCCGGAGTCGATCATGAAGTTTGTGTACTCGCCCGATCTCGATCCCACCTCGTCCGTATTCGACACGCAGGCAGTAGCACCGGAAGTTGCCGCCGACGGAAAAAAACCGGCCGGCAAAACCATGGCAGATCTCATCACCGCAACGCTGCGTGACGAAATGAAGCGCGACGAGCGCATCGTGATCTTCGGCGAAGACGTCGCCGACTGCAGCCGTGACGAGTATCTCAAACGCAAGCTGGTCAAGGGCAAGGGCGGAGTCTTCAAGCTCACTTTCGGCCTGCAATGCGAGTTCGGGAACGATCGCGTATTCAATGCGCCACTCGCCGAGGCCGCCATCGTGGGACGTGCCACGGGCATGGCCACGCGAGGATTGAAGCCGGTGGTCGAAATTCAGTTCTTCGACTATATCTGGCCGGCTATGATGCAGATTCGCGACGAGCTTAGCGTGATCCGCTGGCGCTCCAATAACGGATTCTCGTGTCCGGTCGTGATTCGCGTTGCCATTGGCGGCTACCTCACGGGCGGCGCCATCTACCACTCGCAATGTGGCGAGAGCATCTTCACGCATATTCCGGGACTGCGCGTCGTGTTTCCGTCAAACTCGCAGGATGCTGCCGGACTGTTGCGCACCGCCATTCGCTGCGATGATCCCGTGCTATTTCTCGAACACAAGCGTCTTTATCGGGAATCCTTCGGCCGTGCTGCTTATCCCGGACCCGACTACATGATTCCGTTTGGCAAGGCGAAGGTCGTCCAACCCGGCACTGACCTCACCGTGATCACTTACGGCGCCGTCGTGCCCCGCGCGCTGCAGGCGGCGCAGAAGCTTGAGCGCGAGCAGGGCGTGAAAGTAGAACTGATCGACTTGCGCAGCCTGAATCCATTCGACTGGGACACTATCGCCGAGTCGGTCTCCAAAACCAACCGTGCGCTGGTCGCTTACGAAGACACTCTGAGTTGGGGATACGGCGCCGAGATCGCCGCCCGCATCGCCGACAAGTTGTTCGACACGCTTGACGCTCCCGTCCGCCGCGTGGCCGCGAAAGACGTGTTCGTCGCCTATCAACCGATACTGGAAGATGCCATTCTGCCTCAGCCCAATGATTTGTACCTGGCGATGAAGGAATTGACGGAGTATTGAGGCAGTTGCCAGCAGGAAACCTGTAGCCACGGATTCACGCGGATTTACACGGATCACCGTCAAGTCTTTGATCTATCCGTGTTGATCCGTGTAAATCCGTGGCTAAACCTATTTGTGCGCCGCCGCAGACGCCCCGCCGCCCACATACTCCTTGTTGTACTCCTTCCATGCACCGTCGATGACGTAGGCATGAAGCGCGTCGGCCTGTGGCGCCGTCATATGAAGATGGGGGAAAGCAAACTTCGGAGGATTCGCGAAACCCGGCATTCCCTGGTCCCAATGAGTTCCGGCCAGCACAATCGCATACCACTGGGAGTGGACTTCGGGCGGAGCGTAGCGCAGATCCGGAACCGCGCCATTCAGAACCCACGCGCCGCTGCCGTCGAGTCCCGGAGAATGACAACCGTCGCACACGAACTTCCGGTAGAGTGCGGCGCCTTCGCGAATGGTCTGTTCGCTGGCAGTTTGTCGCGGAGGTTTAGGGACCGGCGGCACTACATCCGGCGGAGTTGGGAAGGGATTGCCTGCGCCCAGTTTGAAGGCGAGCAGGCGCGACGGGCCACGCTTAGACCGTGGTGTCGCCATGGTCCAGGCCGGGGCAAACAAGCGTGAGCCCGAACCCCATCCCACCGGTACCAGGACGTACTGCTCGCCGTTTACTGCATAGGTTACGGGAATGGATTCGATCGCCGATCCGGTTTGAATCGACCAAGCTTTCTTCCCAATATCGGCGCTGAAGGCGGCAAACTCGCCGGTCCCTTGGCCCTGGAACACGAGATTGCCGGCAGTCGAAAGCACTCCACCGTTCGTCGCGATCTCCTCTTTGACTGACCAGCGCGCGGATTGACTCACCGGGTCCCATGCAATGAGCCGCCCTTCGGTTTCCTCCATCCACTCGCCGGTTTCGACCGCAGCTTGCGTGTTGGGCTTTCGGTCGGTTGCCGGAATGTAGACCAATCCCGTTCCCGGGTTGTAGCTCATGGGCCACCAGTTGTGTACCGTCCATTGCTTGCCGCCGCCAGCCGAAGCCGGCACCTCCACCGCTTTGCCGGTTCCAGTATCGACCGATGTTGCCCAGTTCACTTTTACGATGGGCTTCGCCGAAAGCAGTTTTCCGGTCCTCGCATCCAGTACGTAGTAGAAACCGTGCTTGGGTACGGTCATAGCGACGTGACGCTTTTCGCCGTCGATGGTCAGGTCCGCCATCACGATGTGATTGTTTTCGGTCTGTAGTCCGGGGGAACTGGTCTGGTAATGCCAGACGTATTCCCCGGTCTCGGCTTTCACCGCGAGAATGCAGCCAGAAAAAAGTTTGTCCCCCTTTGGGTGAATGGACTCCAGTTCGCCGTAGTCGATGCCCGCGCCCGCCGTGCCGAAAATGACGTAGTCGGTGACCGGGTCATAGGTGATCGCGTTCCATACATCGGCGCCCCCAATCCGCCACGAGTCCTGGCCGAACCATGTTTTTGCAGCCATCTCCAGAGCTTTCGTTTCGAACGGCTTCTTCGGATTTCCGGGAACGGTCCAGAAGCGCCACACTTCCTTGCCGCGCTCAGCGTCGAAGGCGACAAGTGAGCCGCGCACCCCATCGTCGGAACCGTTGTAACCCATGAAGACCTTGCCCTTGGCCACGTGGGGCGCGCCCGTGATGCCGGTTTGGGTGGCGTCGCAGACCGGGGACTCCCAAGCCTGTTTTCCAGATGCGGCGTCAATCGCGACCAGTCGGCAATCGCCGGTGCCCACGTAAACCTTGCCCTCCCACACCGCAACCCCACCATTCGTGCGCGCGGAGTACGAACCGTTGATGGCCAGATTCAGCCTAACCTTGGGATCGAACTTCCAGAGCAGTTTCCCGGACCCAGCTTCCACGGCGTAGACCTTTGATTGCGGAGCGCTCACATACGCGACTCCGTCAACCACAATCGGCTCTGAAACGATGCCCATCGCGCTGTCAATGTCGAGATACCAGGCCAGCCCTAGCCCTGTGACGTTCCCATCGTTAATCTCCCGGAGCGGACTGAAATGCTGCGCCTCGAAGTTGCGGCCGTTCATCAGCCAGTTTGTTCCCTCGCTGGCTTCCCCAAACACGCGGGCCTCCGTCACATTGCCCGCCGTGTGGGAACTATCTCCCGAAGGGTGCGAGCTCAGAATCATCGGGGCCAAAAGACACACCGTCGCCGAGCTTAGAATTTTCAAACGCAGTGCTCTCAGCACAGGTCACCTCTTCTCACAGTGCGAACGCCTTCTCGTCAGGCGCGCGCATTTGGATTCGAGCGGATTCTCCTCAAAAGAAACGAACTGCTTGGTATGTATGATCCGCATACCGCCCAGCGCGCGGCCGATCAGAGGCGTCATCCAGAACATCCATAGCTGCTGCACAGCTGAGACAACTTACGTGAGGGAGCAGGTTAGCACAAACGCCGTAGCGCCGCGCTCGGCGGCTGTCCGGCAGGTGTCCCGCCCTTCGCGCCGAAAGATAATCGCCCTCGCCCCGGTTACGAACGCTTTCCCCGCAAGCTGATCTCGATTGTCCGTTCCCTCGGAGAATGCTAGGCTCCAAAGAAGTGGGTTCCGCCGACACCA
>QIAK01000273.1:0-6553 GCA_003225515.1 Acidobacteriota bacterium
CGTCCTGGCGTAACATACGCTGCCGTGCAACCTGTTTCGTGGAATGAGGCTAGTGTTTTGGAACGCCGATTCTCGCCCGGAATCGCGGCTGAAGAAGCGGTCGTGGTCGCCGCCGATCTCATCCATGACGACTACGCTTACATCTTTGACGCGTATTGGGATCTTTGGACGCCGGGTTCGAGCGGGCGCGAGTGGAGCCTTGTGCCAAGCCTGGTCAAATTTATCGTGCAAGGAGAGGAATTCGACGACGGAAATTACCAGGAAACCGGGCACATTGAAATTGATTTTGGCCTCGACTCTCTTTTTGTGCAGGAGAACATTGAGCTCACGGAAGAAACTCAATCGAAAATTCGCGACAATCTCGCCAAGCTGGTCGAGTTCACGAAGAAAGCGGAAATGAATACCCGCGCCACGTCACGGCGCCTGTGGTCAGAATCGGAAGAGAGCCTTCCTCAGAAACTGATAGCGCGGCTACAGAAAGTCCAATAACCAAACCGCAACAGCAGAATGCGGTGGACGGAGAGGATTGTCAGCGTCCTCTCGCGTCCTCTGCAATCTTACTTCGCTCTTCTATTTCGTTCTTCCGCCCTCGACGTTCAGCGTCTCATCAGCGGCTGCCTGCGCCGCGGCCAGCCGAGCGGTCAGTACGCGGAAGGGTGAGCACGAAACGTAATTCAGGCCGGTTCTGTAGCAGAACTCCACCGACGAGGGCTCGCCGCCGTGCTCTCCGCAGATGCCAACCTTCAGGTTAGAACGCGTTTTGCGCCCGCGCTCAGTGGCTAATTTCACCAGCTGTCCTACGCCTTCCTGATCGAGGGCGGCGAAGGGATCCTGCTTCAGGATTCCTTCCGACAGATAGGTGGGAAGCACCTTGTTCACGTCGTCGCGGGAAAAGCCGAACGTGGTCTGGGTGAGATCGTTGGTGCCGAACGAGAAGAACTCCGCCTCTTTGGCAATCTCGTCCGCTACCAACGCGGCGCGCGGCAGTTCGATCATGGTGCCGACCATGTACTCGACTTTCATTCCCTTTTCTTTGAAGACTTCGTCAGCGACGCGACGCACGATCGCCCCCTGGTTCGCCATTTCTTTTAGAGTCGCGACCAGCGGAATCATGACCTCCGGCAGCACCTTGATTCCCTTCTTTGTGCAGTCCACGGCCGCTTCGAAAATCGCGCGCGCTTGCATTTCGGTGATCTCGGGATAAGTTATGCCGAGACGGCATCCGCGATGGCCGAGCATGGGGTTGAATTCGTGTAACTGTTCGACGCGGGACAGGAGGACGGGCAGCGCCTTCTTGAGATCGCCCGCGCCCTTGACTCCGTAGTCTTTATATTTCGCGACCAGTTCCTTTTTCTGTTTTGCGCTGTAGGAGGATAGCAGCGCGATGTCGACCATCAAATCTTCGCGGCGCGGCAGAAACTCATGCAGCGGTGGATCGAGGGTGCGAATCGTGACCGGCAGCCCGTCCATGGCCTTGAAGACTCCCGCGAAATCCTCGCGCTGCAAAGGCAGCAGCTTCTTGAGCGCCGTACGGCGATCCTTTTCGTTGTCCGCGAGAATCATGGTCCGCATGTGACCAATCTTCTTTTCGCCGAAGAACATGTGCTCGGTACGGCACAGACCGATGCCTTCGGCTCCGAAGGCACGCGCCTGAACCGCGTCGCGTGGAATGTCGGCATTGGCGCGAACTTTCATTTTGCGGTAAGGATCGGCCCAGTTCATAAACTTCTGCAACTCCGGATCATCTGGCGAAGGATCGAGCGTGTTCAGTTTTCCCTTGATTACGCGACCGGTGGTGCCATCGAGAGAAATCCAGTCACCTTCTCTGAAGACCTGTCCTTTCACGCGCATCTCGCGCGCCTTCTCGTTAACGTCGATGTCGCCCGCGCCGGCGACGCAGCACTTGCCCATGCCGCGGGTTACCACAGCGGCGTGGCTGGTCATGCCCCCGCGCGAAGTGAGAATGCCCTTCGCTACTTCCATCCCGTGAATNNNCGTGTCCCGCCATCTTCACCGCTTCGTCCGCGGTGAACACAATCTGGCCGACGGCAGCGCCCGGCGAAGCGGGCAGGCCCGTAGCCAGCACCTCGACTTTTGTGCTCTTCTCATTGAGGCGCGGAACGAGGAAGTCGTAAAGTTGATTCGGCTCGACGCGGAAGATCGCTTCTTCCTTTGTGATCAGTCCTTCTTCCACCATCTGGATGGCGATTCGCACCGCGGCCAGGCCAGTGCGCTTCCCGTTGCGCGTCTGCAGCATGTACAGCTTGCCCTCTTGCACTGTGAACTCGAAATCCTGCACGTCTTTGTAGTGCTTCTCCAGCCTGGTGGTGATCTCGCGCAGCTGGTTGTAGGCCTCGGGCAGAATCTTTTGCAGTTCAAGAATTGGAACCGGGGTTCGCACACCCGAAACGACATCTTCGCCTTGTGCGTTCATTAGGAATTCACCGTAAAATTCTTTGGTGCCGATCGCCGGATTGCGAGTGAAGCCCACGCCCGACCCACTTGTATCGCCGAGATTGCCGAACACCATGGCTTGCACATTAACCGCCGTGCCGAGCATGTCGTCGATGTTATTCATCCTGCGATAGTGTTTCGCGCGATCGTTCTGCCACGAGCGAAAAACGGCATCGCGCGCGAGCACCAGTTGTTCTCGCGGATCCTGCGGAAAGTCGCGCTTGGCGTGCTTCTTGACGACCTTCTTGTACTCCACAATCACTTCCTGAAGATCTTTAGCAGTGAGACCGGTGTCGAGCTTGGTCTTCCGCTGCTTCTTTTTCGCGTCAAAGACTTCGTCGAAGGCGGATTTTTCAATATCGAGCACGACATTGCCGAACATCTGGATCAGCCGCCGGTAGGAATCGGCAGCGAAACGAGGGTTGTTGCTGCGCTTGGCGAGCGCCTCGACACTCTTATCGTTCAGGCCAAGGTTGAGAATTGTGTCCATCATGCCCGGCATGGAAAATTTCGCGCCGGAGCGCACGCTAACCAGCAGCGGATTGTCACCCGTACCCAGTTTTTGACCCTGGAGCGCTTCGAGAGTCGCAAGAGCTTCGTCCGTTTGACGTTCAACCTCTTTCGAAGTCGTGCCGGTCTTCATGTATTCACGGCAGGCCTCGGTCTGAATGGTGAATCCTGGAGGCACAGGCAGGCCTGCATTGGTCATCTCGGCGAGGCCGGCGCCCTTACCGCCGAGCACGTCCTTCATATTGCCATTGCCATCGGCCTTACCATCGCCGAACGAGTAAACGTACTTGGTTGCATTCATTTTCTTTTCCTGCACTTCAGTTTCGGGAATAGTCATCGTCGCCATGTTATGAGTCCTTTTGTGATACAGGATTTCGCTTCAGCACGAATTGCGGAATTGAGTAATCTGGTAATTGGGTAATTGAAAACAACGGACCTGCGGATGCCCTCAAATTAGTCAATTCCCAAATCCCCCAATTACTCACTTTGTTTACGTCTTCCCTTCCATCACGATCTCAGAAAAATCAGCGATCGTCGAAAACTCTTTCAATAACGTCTGCAACAGAGCCAGACGATTCGCTCGCACATGCTCGTCCTCGACCATAACCATTACTTTGTCGAAAAATGCATCCACCGGTTCGCGCGCGGTAGAGAGCAGCCTCAGGGCATCTCCGTATTCTTTCTTTTTCCGCAGCGCTTCAACCTTCGGGCCGGTGACCTCAACATAGGCGGCGAGGCTCTTCTCTTCGTGCGCCGCTTCCGGCAGATACTCGAACTTTCCCGCTGGGGCGATTCCCTTCTCTTCCGCCTGCCTCAGAATGTTGCGGATGCGTTTGCAGGCAGCGCCGATGGCCTGAAATTCCGGCATGTGCAGCACCTGCTTCACCGCCTCGGCTCTCTGCAACGTATCCACGACGTCGCCCGCGTCCGCGGCCAGCACAGCTTTCATGACATCGTACGCATACCCGCAAACATCCCGCAGATAGAACTCCAGACGCTCGCGGAAGAAGGTCGCAATCGACTCGGAAAACTTCTCATCCGCAACAAACTTCCGTTCGGCCTGCGACCGCTGATAACCTGCTCGCGCATCGCGCATCAACTCACTGAGCCGCAACGGCAACTTCTTTTCTGCCAATATTTTTACGATCCCGTTCGCTTGGCGCCGCAACGCAAACGGATCTTTTGATCCGCTCGGCACCAATCCCAGCGCGAACATTCCGGCAATCGTGTCGGCCTTGTCGCCGATCGAAAGCAGTGCACCCTCGATCGAACGGGGGACAGCATCATCGGTGGATTCGGGTTTGTAATGATCGTAAACCGCGTCGGCGATGGCAAAGCGCGTCGCTTCGGGGAGGCTGGAGTCCAGTTGCTGCGCGCGCGCGTAAAGTCCGCCTACAATTCCCTGCAATTCGGTGAACTCCTTCACCAGTTCCGTGGTCAGGTCGGTCTTAGAAAGGCAGGTCGCCTTGTGAATGACTCCGGGCCGCACCGCGATCCCGGCCTGCTTGAGAATCTCGCTCAGCCAACTGCACAACCGCTGCACGCGCAGTGTTTTATCGAAGTAGCTGCCCAGATCCTTCTGGAATGTTACATGCTTCAGCGAATCCAGGCGCTCCAGCAGCGATTTTTTCTGGTCGGTCTGCCAGAAGAAACGTGCATCATTGAATCGAGCCCGCAACACGCGCTCGTTTCCGTGACGAATCAAGCCCTGCGGATCGCTGTCAGTATTCAGCACGGCCAGAAAATGCGGAGCCAGTTTGCCATGCGCATCTTCCACGGCAAAATACTTCTGATGATCGCGCATGACCGTGACCAGAACTTCTTCCGGCAGCGCCAGAAACTGAGGATCGAACCTGCCTAGAATAGCCGATGGAAACTCCGTCAGGTTTACGACGGTGTCGAGCAGCGCCTTGTCCTCGCGCCAGCGCGCGCCGGGAATTGTTCGTGTTGCGGCGTCGAGAGCTCTGCGAATCTGATGCTCGCGTTCGCCGCGACCCAAGACTTTTGCGGCGCGAAGGCATTCAACATAGTCTGAACCTGCGCGCGGAATGCTCACCGCACCGCCAGCGAGAATACGGTGGCCGCGCGAATTCTTTCCTGCCCGAATGCCCTCGAACTCCAGCGGAATCGTTTCTTCGTCGAGCAGCGCGACCAGCCAGCGCACCGGACGAACAAAGCGTTCGTTCGGCTTCTGCCAGTACATATTTTTGGGCCAGTAAATGGTGGAGAGTTCTTTGGGTAGGCCTTCAGCAAGAATCTCGGCTGCACTGCGGCCCTTTTTCGTGACCCTGGCCGCAATGTAATCGCCTTTGGGAGTGCTGATCTTTTCGAGTTGCGCCACATTGATGCCCGACTTTTTGGCAAACGCCTGGGCCGCGGGTGTCGGCTGACCGTCTTTATATGCAACGTTCACGGATGGTCCGGTGACCTGCTCGACCACATCAGCCTGCGAAGTGGCGATGCCACTCACCATCACCGCCAACCGGCGCGGCGTATCGAAATTCGTGACTTCGCCGTCCGATAGTCGCTCTCGTTTCAGCAGCGCTGCCACGCGCGAGCGCAAGTCCTCAGAAGCGGCGTCGATCATGCGCGCCGGAATCTCTTCGCACCCGATCTCTAATAAAAAATCTGGCATGCAGAAATCTCTAATTCACAAGTCCGTATTATCGCAACTTCGTCACCTATGAACAGTGACCGCAATCACAAACAGAATTATTATCATGCGCGGAATCGAAGGACCCCACGTCCGTCGCTCGCTAAGTAACGACCGGCGATAGTGCTTCCTTTTTCGCTTTTACTTTTCTCTCACTCGCCGGCGCAGGTTCGCCGGATTTCTCCGCCGAGAGCTCAGCTTTCTGCTGATCGACCCACGCCTTCGCGATCCCCACAGCGAGAGCGCGCACGCGCGCAATCACGCCTACGCGCTCCGTCACCGAAATCGCGCCGCGCGCGTCGAGAATATTGAAAAGGTGCGAGCACTTCAAACAAAGATCGTACGCGCCCAACAATGGAAACCGCGCCTTCTCCTCAGACACTGGGTGCCCCGTGTCTCGTCGCACTTGCGAGACATGGGAATCAACGCCCTCGACACCCTCATTCTTTCCTATCTCCGCATACTTCTCGATCAGCCCCTTACACTCGGCCTCGCACAAAGCAAAGTGCTGCCAGGCTTTTTCCACGTCGGCCAATTCAAAGTTGTACACGGAAAACTGCAACTCGTCGGCGAGACGCACGTCGCCATACTTCACTACGCTGCCCGTCTCAGGGTCGCGTGCCCACACGATGTCGTAGATCGAGTCCACGTCCTGCAAGAACGCTGCGATGCGCTCGAGTCCGTATGTAAGCTCCGCAGAAATTGGAAAAAGATCGACGCCGCCGCACTGCTGGAAGTAGGTGAACTGCGTGATCTCCAGGCCATCGAGCATGACTTGCCAGCCCACGCCCCATGCGCTGAGCGTAGGAGCCTCCCAGTTATCTTCCTCGAACTTGATGTCGTGCTGGCGCAGGTCGATGCCAATCGCGCTGAGCGACTCGAGATAGAGTTCCTGCACATTTTCCGGCGGAGGCTTCAGGATGACCTGCAGCTGCA
>QIAK01000273.1:6575-8377 GCA_003225515.1 Acidobacteriota bacterium
GCTGCACATAAGCGACCTTATAAGGCTTGGGTCCGAGCACGCGCAGAAATGTTTCGGGGGCCATGGTTCCAGCGCCGACTTCCACATCATAGGGCTGCTGCAGCACGCATCCGCGCTCGGCCCAAAACGCTTGCAGGCGCAGAATGAGTTCCTGGAACGTCAGCGGGTTGGAGGAGGCTGGGGTCATGAGTGAAACTGCTGGCTCCCGGTTACTAGCTTTTAGCGAAACCTCTAGCGCTGGCTAGAAGCTAGGACTAGGAAGCTGCCTTTCAGTGCCGTGGGAGCGCAGCAGATTAATTCTCGATTGTAATGGATGCAGACGGCTGCCGTCAGCTATCGGGCAGCAGACGTGCCCAAGTTGAAAATGGCGGCTTGAATCACACAGGACATACTGAGGCAGGCGTGGTTGGCGGTTGAAATTGATGAATCTTTGCTGAGGCCCACATAACTGGCATGCGGGTGGAAACCATTTGACCCGCGCAGTCGGAAAAGGCCAATCTATTCACGTAGTGACGGGCAGTTCAACGTGCGGCTAATTCTTGAGCAGCTTTGCGGGCAATCAACAGAAAGCCTCTGTCGGTGGCATCTTTTTGGAGAGCGTGAAGATGTGCACGGCCAGAGGCGCTCTTACGAGACCTCATTTCAATCTCCCCCAACTCCAGGCGGGCCTCGAACTGATACGCAATGAGACCAGTGTGCCTGGTCTCCGCAAGTATCGTGATCAGGTTTCGTTTCGCTTCTTCGGTCCGGTTTTGCGCTGCCTGGAGTCGCGCCGCCGTAATGCTGAGTTGAAACTGGTTGGCACGATTTTGGCTCTTTGCCACGAAGGCCTTTCCGGCCTCAATTTCTTTCTCGGCTTCAGCGTACTTGTGTTGGGTCACCAACGCGCGGGCAAGAATTGTATCGGCTAACATTTCATCGTCGATCTGCTTCTCTTTTCGGAATTCTTGGCGTGCCTCCTGGATTTTAGTTTCGGTCTCATCGGGTTGACCTCGCTCAAGCGCCAAAATGGCGAGAGCAAGTTGGCTTTCAGCAATCGTTCCTTTCTCGCCAATCTCTGTCCTGACGGATAAAGCATCGTTATAATCGCGATTGGCATCGTCCAGTTTTCCCTGGGCAAGATCGATGTCGCCCAGGCCGGCGAGTCCCCACGCCGCCTCTGACTTGACACCTTGCTTGCGATCGATCGCGAGTGCCTCTTCGAGCATCTTTCGTGCAGCCTCCAGGTTTCCTTGTCCAGAAACAGCTCCCGCCAGATTCTCCAGTGCATTAGCCACACTGGTCTTGCTGCCGACCTCTCGGAAAGTCGCTAGCGCTTCCTGCAGCAAATCTTGCGAAACTTTCAGATCACCCTTCAAATAGTGCACGCTGCCGAGGTTATCTTTCGCGGCGGCCACGTTGAGTCTGTCCTCAACTTCCTCGAAGTTTGCCAGCGCGGCAGCGTAGCCTTTGAGGGCGCCGTCCAAATCCCCCTCTTGCCAGGTCACGTTTGCCAGATGTGTCAGTGCCGTTCCCATCCGCCGCCGGTTTCCAGTTTGGCGAAGAATGCCCAACGCCTCTTGATCCAGTCTCTTGGATTCCGAAAGATTACCATCCCCGAAAAAAGTTTGGGCGATGAAGTCAGTCGCGATCGCCACGCCATTGCGGTCACCTACCGACGCGTAGGTCTCTTTCGCGCTCTCACATTGTGACCGCGCTTCCTTGTTGGTGCCGAGAGCCGCCAAGCTATAACACGCACCCAGCTGAGCGGACGCGACCAGGAGCCTTGCGCCACGGGCTTTCGCCTTCTTTATCGTTGTGCT
>QIAK01000273.1:8425-10458 GCA_003225515.1 Acidobacteriota bacterium
GGGGGATGGTAGTGTACGTAGGGTTGCAAGAGTGCTCAAAGCGTCTTGAGGTTTACCTCCTGAGGACTGAGCTGCTGCGAGTCGCAAGCCGTATTCCAGATTGTCAGGAAAAAAGCCAAAGACCGTACGATAGATGTCGATGGCAAGGGACCATTGCTTGCAAGCCTCTCTATACTGGCCTTCCACCAGCAAGCGCTCTTCCCGGCTCAAGTTTCCGGAAAGCTCGAATGCAATTTTGGCTTCATCTCCCGCCCTTTTGTCATAACCCAATGCGGCCCATGCCTTGGCTAACGCAGAATGCGCGAGTGGATACTTAGGATCGGCAGCCACGGCTTTTTCTAACAAGGCCTTCGCAGAAATGGCATCATAGAAGCGGAGTTTTTCCGAACCCTCAGCATAGAAGCGGGCTGCCTGTGGGGTGGAGGGATAGGAAGCCTGAACACTCGCTCGATCTACAGCGGAGACGTCACCGACTCCGACTCTTGCGCGCAATTCGGATCCGGCTTGCGCGATCAAGTGAAACAGTTCGTTTTCCGTACCAACTTCGGCGACGGAAGCAATGGTTTCCCCGGTTACCGCGTCCTGAATGCGAATATCAAGCCGAACCAGCCCTCCAGACCTTCTGCCTAGATCGGCATAGCTGCCAGCGAGTACCAGATCCGCTCCCAGATTTTGGCGGACGCGCAGCAGAGTATCGCGGGCAAAGGCGTCTGTATCTACAAGTGAGAGATCGTTCTTGGCGCGCGCCACGTTTTCGCCGGAGATTGTTCGCAATTTTTCTCCTGCACCCAGTTCCGTGGTCAACATTTCGGCCAGTGCGGTCGAGAGCCAGGCTGCATCCTGCCGCGGCGACAGATTCTTGAACCCAATCACCGCAACTGAGCGCCGCAGATTGAGCTGTGGATTCGCCCTGGATCGAGGGTGGCGAGACGCTTCTAGTCGGTCCCGTGTTCCTCCCACATTGAAGGCGAAAAGTAGACCTGCTATTAGCGCGCTCGCCAGAATGGAAGTCCAGAGTACTCTCCCGTACTTGGGTGGCTTCTGTACCGGGGGAATTTTCGGCGGATTACCGCTGTAAGTATGCCCAATAAGATGTACTTGGGGAGTGACAGTCTCAGTGTCCTCTTCGTCACGCACAACTGGAAGGTTCGGTATGAGAATCGGGCAAACGAGTCTGTACCCCTTGCCAAAGACCGTTTCGAGTATTCGCGGTTGCTCCGAATCGTCTTTGAGAGCTGCGCGAAGCTTATGAACCGCCGTGTTGATCCCATGCCGAGTGTCTACGAAAACGTCTTCGCCCCATAAGCGCTGGATGATTTCTTCCCGTGTAACCAGCCGACCCTGATTCTGGGCGAGCAGAATCAGCAACTCCATTGGGTTCTTCTCTAACTTGATGACAAGTTCGCCCCGCCGCAGTTGATAGCGACCGATATCCAGATTGAACTCGTCGAATTGGATGATCTCGGTGGGCACGCCCGGGCACTCCCCGAATCGAGGGAGGAAGTATGAATGATGAGGGACAGCTCGTCAATCCTTAAGTTTCATACACTTGCAAGGTCATCAAAGCTTCAGCAAATCTTTACCGCTGGAAGATTGACGGCTTGCAGTCCTGCGCATAGCGTCAGTCCCGATCTAGTGCGGCACAGACAGTGCCATCGGGCTGCCCCCCGCCCGGTAACTGGACGTTAAAAGGAAAAATACATGAAAACAAAGTATGTTGCAGCGTTAGTTTCGTCTTTGTTGCTGGCGGGGATAGCCGCGGCTCAAACTTCAACCAACTTAAACCAATTTGCAAGCATATTGTATGACGACTTCAACCAGCAATTGATCGACCCACTGAGATGGACCACTGGCGCATCGTGCTGGTCAAGCGACTACGCTGAAATGGAGTGTATGCGGACAATCCAAGCGGGGAAGCTTTTGCTGGCCGAACGCACTTTCGGACAGAGAGACAGCGACACAGGAAACCAAGTCGGGCTAGCGTCCCTGAACTTCGCCAATCCTGCGGCGATTAAGGGCGTCACTGCAGACAT
>QIAK01000083.1 GCA_003225515.1 Acidobacteriota bacterium
AATGTATTTTGAGGCTATCAAATGGGTACTTGGCATGACCGAGGGCAGTACAGCCCCTCATCCACGTCCGTGATCGGATCCACTGTCATGAATCCACTTGCTATAACTTTTCGTCTCTGTCTCCTGTTGGCGCTAATGTCGCCGCTTACGCTTTGTGTCCTGGGCCAAACGCCGCAATCGGCGTCCCCGACACCGCCACAATCGCCCGCCAAGAGCGGGCAGGCAGAGAGTGCTGCGAAACCGACCGGCAACGATCAGCCCAATGCGTATACCCCGGAACTGGTGGAGCGCGGAAGCGCCATGTTTCGTCGAGATTGTTCTTTTTGTCACGGCCGTGACGCAACCGGCGGCGAGAGCGGGCCGGATCTAACCAGATCGAAGCTGGTTTCGCAAGACGTGGACGGAGACAAAATCGGTCCCGTTGTTCGTAATGGGCGTCCCGATAAAGGCATGCCTCCCTTTGATCGATCCGATGAAGAGATTGCCGCGCTTGCAGCCTTCATTCACACTCAGCGCAAGAATGCCATGGCGAGACCGGGAGGACGCAAGGGAGTCGACGTTTCTGATCTCCAGACTGGGAGTGTGGGAGCCGGCAAGGAGTACTTTGAAGGCAAGGGCGGATGCGCCTCCTGCCATTCGGAGGTGGGTGATCTTGCAGGAATTGCTACGCGCTACAAGGGGCTCGAACTGGAGGAGCAGATGCTCTATCCCCGGCACGCGAAATCAAAAGTCACAGTCACTCTTGCTTCAGGACAGAACGTAACCGGGATTCTGGAATATCGTGACGAGTTTACAGTGGGTATGCTCGACGAGTCGGGGACCTATCGATCCTGGCGCACCCGCGATGTCCGCTACACTGTCGACCCGGGACTTGATGCCCATGTTGCTCTGTTCAGCAAGTACAGCGACGATGACATTCACAATCTGATGGCGTATCTACAGACTCTGCGATGACGGCCGCTCGTTCCTTTCTAAGGAGGGAACCTATATCGGTATGATTAGTTACAGGTCTTTGTTCTGCGTTGTATTTTGGATTTCTGCCGCGGTGCTCGTCCCCGTTCGACTCGTCGCGCAGGGAGCGGATGCGCAAATGCTGCTGCATCCGCCGGTTGATTCCTGGCCGGGATATCATGGCGACTATTCCGGTAAACGCCACAGTCCGCTTAGTCTGATTACTCCCGAAAATGTAAAAAACCTTACTCTGTCCTGGGCTTTTCAGACCGAACAAAGTTCCCAGATCAAATCTTCGCCACTTCTGGTGAATGGAATTTTGTACTTTACGGTGCCGGATAGTATCTGGGCGGTGGACGCCCGATCCGGTCATCAGATCTGGCACTACACCTACCTGCCCAACAAGGGATTGCATATTGGACACCGAGGCGTCGGAATGTATAACTCATACATTTATTTTCTGTCGCCTGACGCTCACCTTGTCTCACTCAATGCCAAAGATGGAAGCGTGCGATGGACGGTTCAGGTCGCGGATACGACTAAAGGATATTGGACGACCATGGCGCCGCTGATTGTTGGTAACCACGTGCTGATCGGCGTGTCTGGCGATTTCGACAATTTGACGGGGTATCTCCGTTCTATCGATCCGGAAACCGGAGCCACGCAATGGCAATGGGACTCCACTCCGCCAGCGGGTACTCCGAACCAAACCACCGGTGGCATGACATGGATGACGGGAACTTATGATCCTGATCTCAATCTGGTCTACTGGGGAACGGGAAATCCTACGCCTGTGCTGAATGGTTCCACTCGACCGGGCGACGATCTCTACACGTGCACGATCGCAGCCCTGAATCCCGACACTGGGAAACTTGCGTGGTCTTTCCAGGCCTCTCCTCACGATACCCACGATTGGGACGCGGTGGAAACGCCCGTGCTGGTGGACGGCGACTTTCGCGGGCAGCCTCGGAAGATGCTGATGCAGACATCTCGCAACGGCTATTTCTTCGTCCTCGATCGTACCAACGGCAGAAGTCTTCTGAGCCTTCCATATGGTCCCGTAAACTGGTCGCTGGGCGTGGACCAGCAAGGCCGACCCATCCCTAATCCCGCGAAAGAACCCGCGCCCGATGGACGCCTGATCGCCCCTGACGAGGGAGGCCTGACCAATTTCCGCTCTCCCAGTTTCGACCCGGTCAACGGAGTGTTCATCGTAAATGCGCACCCGAGCTATGGCATCTATTTCGCTAAGCCTGCCGATGGCGTCTATGGCTGGTCGGGCGCCGATTACGACGTATGGAACAAGAGCGTCATCGAAGCCATCGACTACCAGACGGGTAAGATTCGATGGACGCACGAGCTGGGTTCGGATGCTGAGTCAGGAGTCTTAACCACGGACTCTGGAATTACGTTTACCGGCGACGATCACGGTAATTTTCTGGCGCTGGACTCAAGTAATGGCAAGACGCTTTGGCACGCGGGCTCCGGCGGGACCATCCGTAGTTCCCCCATCACATACGAGATTGATCATCGCCAGTACGTGCTGACCAGCAGCGGGGGAGTGATGTTCGCTTGGGCCCTTCCCGAGGAAAATAAATAAATCTGCTGATTGTCGCCCCCAGCCCCGGCCTCCAGCAGCTGGCGGACGACTCCTTCCGGTTTGCGCGGTTTGGGTAAATACAGGGGTTTCCCCGGTAGGGGCGGCGGGTTCAACATGATCTGGAAGACCCCGCGCGGGCTCCGATTGTTGACAGCTACTGTGGTTCCTTTGCGAACGGTGTCCAGCGCAAACCTACAGAGATTGTCCGGCTGTAGTATTCGCGCTGGATGGGGTATTGCTCGCTGCCGTTATAAAAGCCGAACACCTCATTGTTCAGATTGAGCATAGAAACCACTGCCTGCACTCCATGGCTGCGCGGAATCCAGTAGCTCACCTGTGCGTCTACCTGGGTATGAGGATAGAGGTACGTGTCACCGACCGGCCCTTTGTCGGGCGCTTTGGCATACGACCAGATGTAGCCGTCATTGTGAGTGAGTCCCATGCGTGCCGAGATTCCCTTGCGGTCATAGGTCACATCAAAGTTCCAATTGTTGGGCGCGGTGCGCACCAGGGATGGATGGTCCGTCCGTTCCTCGATGGCGACTGGGAAGGTGGCGCGCGAAGCGGTGTAGCTGTAGTTTGCCCTCACCCCCATGCCCTTCAAAGCGCCTGGCAAGAAGGACATGCGCTGCTGCCACGCAGCCTCAAAGCCGGCGATGTGGGCGCTGGGTCCATTGACCAAAGTGGCTACAGTTGCGCTTTGATAGGGGAGAGTAACGGAGTAAATCGGATCGGTCAGAGCCTTATAGAAAAATCCGGCCTGAATCAATCCCACGGGCTTGAGATAGTGTTCCAATAAAACGTCGAAGTTCTGTGCGTGCGTGGGTTTAAGATCCGGATTTCCCTTAGAGAATTCAGGATTCGAGGTTGGATCATCAATCAAATATGGGGCGATATCCCCGAAGTTGGGCCGCGCAATGCCTATTCCATAGGATCCGCGCAGAATAGTGTCGGTTCCGATCCGATATTGAGCTTGCACGCTGGGAAAAACATTGATGTAGCTGTTGTTCTGGTGTAAAGGCGTGACGGTAATAGGAGTGGTCGTGGTATCGAGTTGATTAGCGAGCAGCGCATCCTGGGTCGATTCAAAGCGAACGCCCGCCTGCAACCTCAGCTTGCCGAAGCTGGTCGTGTTCATCACGTAACCCGCCCAGATGCGCTCGCCGATATTGAAAGCGTTCTGAAGATTGTTCTGCATGTCGGGCCTGGTGCCCCCGGCCTGCACGGCGGCGAGTACCTTGGTGAATTCCGTTACCGGGCCGTAAGTGTAATCTCCGAAATAGTAATTGTTGTCTTTGAAGCTGCTCAAAAAATCAGTCGCCACCTGGCTGCCTGCCACCTGGCCGCCTGCCGAATTGTAGATTTCACGGTCGGCCCGTTGGGTCTTGCCCGCGTCCCAGCCTTTAAACCCCACCTCAAACGAACTGGAATGCGAGCCAATTGAGTACTGCTTGTTTATGGCAATATCGCCCACCCAGTCCCGCTCGAAAATGCTGTTGTTCTCAGTAAAGCCGAAACCTAGCGTGTACTGGCTCAAATCGTAGACGTTCACACCGTTAAGAGCCTGGAATTTTGGAGTGAAGGGATTCGTTGTGTCCACCGCGAAGGGAATGTTGCCGGGTCCATCGAACCCCATGCGTGGAAAGCCCCCGGTATAGTGTGCCTGGGATAGTGCGACCTCGTAGGAAATGAGAGTGCTTCCGATAGCGTGCCGTGCCCCAAGCTGAAGAGTGAAGATCTGTTGCCCCGGTTTTCGATTCACATCCTGTAAGCCGATGCTCCCGCAACCCTGAGCGGTTCCGGTAGTTGTAATGCCGCAGGTATTGTTGGGATCCGCTGGATCGGCGATGAAATTGTCGATCCCCCCGGGAGTGAAAGCCCACTGCTCACCGAAATCCTTAAATTTGGAATAGAGCCCGCGCAGATATACCGACGACATGTCTCCGATCTTGTAATCGGCTTCGCCTCCGAAACCGTAGCGCGTACGATCATAAAGATAATCACGGAGATCCATGGTGTTCGGAACCAGAGGTGGTGTTCCCAAATAAGCGGGCTCGATGTCGTTGATGCCGCGTGCGTTGTAGTCATAACTACCACCAAATAACAATCCGAACTTCTTGTCGGGCCCGAAGCGCTGTCCCGCGGTTGCGGCGAACTGATACTGCTTGCGCCCGTTGCTGATGGGCGTGTAGCCGCCCATCCCAAGAACCGACACGTAGGGCTTGTCTTCCGGACTCTTCGTGACCAGGTTTACCGATCCACCGATGGCGTCCGCATCCTGGTTGGCGGACAAAGTCTTATTAATCTCCACCATGTCGACGAGGTCGGCAGGTATGGCATCGAGTTTTACGTTGCGAACCCCTTCCGGCGAGGGAACGTGAATTCCGTTGATGGTCACATTACTGAGGCGCGGTTCTGTTCCGCGAATCTGGATGTACTTGCCTTCACCCTCATCACGTTCGAGGGAGACGCTGGGCAATCTGCCGACCGCATCGGCAATATTCGTGTTGGGGAGGCTGGTGATGACCTCATTTGGCAAAACCTGGACAATGTTGTCGGCGGTCCGCTCTATATTGATGGCCTCGACTTCGCCGCGCTCGCGCTCACCGCGCACAGTTACCATCTCAAGTTGTTTGCCGACCTGCATGGTGGCTTCGACGCGTTGCGGCGCGTCTCCGGTCACGCTAAGTTCGGTGGAGAAGGGCTCGAATCCCACATAAGAAACCGACAAGGTGTACTTGCCCGGCGCAAGATTGTTCATGGTGAACTCGCCGTGAGAGTCGGATGCGACGACCTGCCCGCCCGGCTGCAACTCGATTCGTGCCCCTTGCAGGATGCCCTGGCTGGAGTCCACGACGCGGCCTGTGATCGTTCCCCGGCGTTCCTGCGCGGTCGTACTTGCGACCCACAGCACATTGAACAACAGAATCAAAAACCACCGAGAACGAGCAGACACTGCCATACTGCACCTCCCCGAAAGAAATGAACGGATGGCGAACTATACTAGTGCTCTGCTGCGGACAAAGAAATCCGATATTGATCGAAATTCGAGATTTGCCCTATCGAGAATGCGGGAATCATACATCAAGTTCGGTCGGCGAATACAGAAGTTGTGAACTCTGCAGAAGGTGCATATGCCATTCCCTCCTCTTCTCCCGTACCATTCCCGCCAGTGTCAACTTGGTCCCAACCGGGGGGCAGCCGGTTTCCCATTACCGCATCCTCAGCAAGATCGGCGGCGGGGGCATGGGCGTGGTGAATTGTGGAGCGAAGCGGATGAGTTGCTGGGCCTCATTCAGCTGTTCACGATTCGTCGCATCGCCGGCAGCCCAGAGCTGAAAGCAAATTTCTCCCACCGAGCGCAAGCCCGATAAAGACGATCCCTTCCCTGGACTGGAACAGGTCTCGTTGATTGCCGTTCGAAAATCCACGATTGCCGTTCGAAAATCCACGAGCCACTGAGGCAAGATCGACCGCCGCTAGCGCTTGGGCCAGCCCAGACTGGGAACGATACCGGTGCCCTCCCGCACGGTAAGGAGTTGGTCGCATGAGATCCCCGAATCGATCTGAATACGAAAGTCATTTCAACGCTCATACACTGCGTATTTTGAACGCTGCATGAGTCTGAGTCACATTGCCGCTGCTGGATTCGAGAATATCACCAGGTGAAAATAGATTTCATCTTGACTGTCCGGGTGCTTCTGAGTAATTTATGGGACACTTCGCGGCAAGCTTGGGGATGTTCCGAACCATGTTGTTGGCGGTGCTGTGCCGCTCCGGGTTTGATTGTTGGTGCCACAGAGCAAGCCAGTGCGGATATGCAGAAGGACGTGTCATTGGGCGGGTACGTCGATAAAGACTGCCGCCCCTGGGGATAGGTGATGAGAAGTGGTCACAGCTTCTTCGTTCCTGTTTTCGTCGTGTCGATGCTGTTGCTCCCAAGTATGCTGCTTGCGGATGTCACCGGGTCCATTCTTGGGGTAGTGCGCGATCCATCACAGGCCGTGATCAAGCAAGCTCGCGTCACGGTTACGAACACACAGACGAATCTCTCCGAGCAAACCGTTACGGCCGATGACGGCTCCTATCGTTTTCTGGCGCTGCCTGCCGGGATCTACAAGGTGAACGTCACGATTCCTGGATTTCAACAATTCAACGCCACCGACATCGTGCTCAAGGTAAACGACCAACTTCGCATTGACGTAACGCTCACGGTCGGAAACATCAAGGAAGAAGTGAGCGTCCAGGCCAATGCGGCCCAGATAGAAACGGAAAGCACACAGTTAGGCGACGTGATCGATTCCAAAAAAATGATGGCGTTGCCGCTCAACGGGCGCAGCTATTTGGATTTGTTGGGCCTTCAGGCCGGTGTGGCGCCGAGCGGTTCCGTCACCATCGGTGGAGATTCTGGAACGGGCGAAAGGGCTGTGTCAGGTTACCTTAAAAACGCAGGGAATGTCTCGGTGAACGGCCAGCGCGAGACGGCGAACGCATTTCTTGTAAATGGCGGCGATGTCAGCGAGGGACGGAATCTAGGGGCTGGCCTGGTTCCGAATCTTGATTCGGTCGAAGAATTCCGGCTTATCACCAACAGCTTTGACGCGGAATACGGAAAGTTCAGTGGCGCAGTGATGAATGCCATTACCAAGTCGGGCACGAATGGATTCCATGGCGATGTTTTCTACTTTCTGCGCCATGAGAAGATGGATGCCCAGAATTACTTCTTCTCCGGCCAGCCTAAGTCTGAGTATAGGCAGCATCAGTTCGGCTTTACAGGAGGAGGTCCTTTTTGGAAAAACAAGCTGTTCTGGTTCACGGACTATCAAGGGACCAGACAAGTGCGTGCGGCGGAAGTCAGCGGCGTACTCGTGCCGAGCGCTGACGAACTTGGAGGCCAGTTTGATCCATCAGCTTTGAACCTCTCGGTCGATGGCGTTGCTGGCGGAACATGTCCGGCATGCGGCTGGCCGACGGAACTGACGCAGCGATTGGGTTACACCGTTACAGCAGGCGAGCCTTATAGTTTTCCAGGCTGTACCTCGACGGTGGACTGCGTCTTTCCCGGTGGATTGATTCCCCAAGCTGCGTGGTCGCCGGCGGCGATTGGAATTCTTCCGTACATCCCCGGTCCCACTAACGCCGATGGCACATTCTCGGACAACCGTCAAAAGAATAGGATTACTGACAACAAGATCGGAGAGCGGGTCGACTTTAATAGTCAAAAGACGGGCAATTGGTCCTTCTATTATCATTTCGACGACTCGACTGTGAATAGCGCCCTGCCCGACGGTGGCGCAAGTGTGCCAGGCTTCCCGGCGGTGACGCCGACCCGCGCTCAGGAATTCGTCATCAGTAACAACAAGACCATCGGAACAAACGCAGTAAACGAGGCGCGGCTGACCTTCTTCCGCACCTCAACCCATTTGGACAACCCGACCGGAGGAAAGGCATCGCTGGCATCACTCGGGTTCCAGACAGGCGTCGGTACTCTGGGCATCATTCCAGATGCTACTCCCGGATTTGCGGAGTATGTACCCCAACTCTATTTCAATAACTTCGCCATCGGTACACCGTCTCTGATTACATTCCAACCCAATAACACCTACACGGCGTCGGACGGATTTTCCAAAGTCATCGGCAAACATACGCTCAAGTTCGGTGGAGAAGCTCGCTATCTGCAAGTGAATGAACGCAATCTAGCCAGCCAGGATGGGGCTTTCGTTTTTGATGGTACAGTGACCGGCTCCGATTTCGCCGACTACCTGCTGGGAGCGCCTACCGGAGCCGGGGGTGGCTTCACCCAGGCAGCGGTACAACTCCTGGATTCGCGCACGCGTTATGCCGGCGCTTATGTGCAAGACGGATGGAAGGTAACTCCCAACTTGACGCTGAATTTGGGTCTTCGCTGGGAAATGAGTATGCCCTGGTACGACACCCAGGGAAAAATCCAGACATGGGTCAAGGGAGAGCAGTCAACCGTCTTTCCGAATTCCCCTCAAGGCCTGGTGTATCCTGGCGATAAAGGCATTCCCAAGACACTGGCCCCGACGCGGTACAACAAGTTCGGACCACGCCTTGGTCTGGCTTACTCTCCGAGCTTTAGCGAGGGAGCTTTGGGCAAGATCTTTGGCGGGCCAGGAAAAAGCAGCATCCGTGCCTCCTACGGCTTGTACTACACCTCGGTTGAGGACTTGAATCTGTTCTACGAAGTAGGAGACGCTCCTTTCGGCTTGTATTGGACAAGTCCGGGTGCCGTCGACTTCTCGGAGCCATATCGAAACCGGCTGGATGGAGGCACCGACGGCGAAGGACAGCGCTTCCCGTTCACCACCCCGATTCCTGGCAGCCCGGCAAACCAGACGCTCAGTTTCGCGGTTTATGAGCCTCTCTCTTATTTCCCGGGATACGACGTTCATAACAGCTTGCCCTACGCTGAGCACTTCAATTTCTCAATTCAGCGCGAGTTGAGCAAATCCACCGTCTTAACCCTTTCTTACGTGGGCACCGAGGGGCATCGGCTAATCTCGCAAACCGAAGCTAACCCGGGTGATCCCGCATTATGTGAGCAACTTACCGCGCAGGGGGCCAATTGTGGTCCGAATGCTGAGCAGAACACGTTCACTGTCGGCACAAATACGATTTACGGCACCCGGGATACTCTGCTCAATCCGAACACCTGTGATCCTTCCACGGGCTTAAATAGTCCCACGGGCCAAACCCTGTGCTTTGGTTTTGGAAACACCTTCACCAAGCTGGTTGCAAATTCCATTTACCACTCTGGTCAGGCGACGGTCCAGGGTAAAGCCGGGGATGTAACCTTTTTGGCGTCATATACGATTGCGAAAGCCATAGACGACTCCTCCGGCTTCGGCGAACTGATCAACTTCTCCAATGCCAAGCTTAGCCGCGGCCTGTCGTCCTCGGACGTGCACCAGAATTTTGTGGTCAGCTATGTCTGGGAGATGCCGTTCAATCGGTTTTTCCACAGCTTCCCAAGGCTTACGAAAGGATGGCAATTGCAGGGCATTACCCGATTCGCGACAGGATTTCCGATCCAGATGGGTGACGGGAATCCTTCCGGCCTGTGTACGCAGTTCGACCCGAACTCCCCGGACCCGACGAACCCGACACCGCTGTGCCAGGGAGATGCCTCTCTTACTGGTAGCCCCTCCACCGACATGCCGAATCTCGTGGGTCCGGTTCACATCCACAATCCACGCAACGCCTCTCACACATATTTTGACCAGAGTGCGTTTACAGCAACTGCTTGCGGTCTGACATTCCCAAATGGACAGAACAATCCGGGAGTTTTGGTTGGCACTGACTGCGGATCTTTCGGAACGGCAAACCGGCGCTTCTTCCACGGCCCGGGATTCAACAACACCGATTTGGGTATATCGAAGATGATTCCTCTCAATGAAGCAATGCATTTTGAGATTCGAGGTGAATTCTTCAATATCTTCAATCATGCGCAGTTTAACAATCCCAGCGGGGACATAAGCAGCGGCAACTTCGGTATCGTGACGAGTGCCCGCGATCCGCGCATTGGGCAGGTCAGTGCGAAATTCGTGTGGTGATGCGGTGGCAAGGTTTTTGAGCATGGGGACGGCGGGATCACTCGCCGTCCCCTTCTTACTTTGCGATAAAGTGTACACATGCCTCGCAACCGGCCGGCCCGCGGGAACCATGTGATTCGAACTTGCCTGTTGGCAGCCTTTCTGGGGGGAAGCCTTTTCGCGCCGCGGGGCACTGCGCAATCCGCAGAAAGCTACCGCCAGCGTGCGGCCGAGTTGTCGCGCGCCAAGTCATGGGACGACGCGATCACAAACTACCGTAAGGCGCTGGAGCTTGAGCCGAACCATGCCATCACGCACTACAACCTGGCGTTGGCGCTGAAGTACAAGGGAGAATCCAGAGAGTCTCTGAAAGAGTTCCAGGCCGCGCTGAAACTCCGGGCGAAATGGGCGGAGGCGCACTACGGAATTGGCGCCGTCTGGTACGACCTGCAGGACCAGGACGACGCTGTCAAAGAACTGCGCACCGCCGAAGCGCTCGATCCACTCAATGCCGCTACCCATCGCTTGTTGGCCCGTATTCTTGCGCAGCAGAACAATCTTGCGGATGCCGAGCACGAACTAAGGCTGGCTCTCAAGTTGAAACCCTCGGCAGAGAGTCACCTGGAGATGGGAGTCGTCGAAGGTCAGCTCGGCAAGCTGAACGACGCTGTCATGCAGTTTCGTGACGCGATACGGCTCGATCCCAGTCTTGCGGGCGCGCACCTTATGTTGGGGGTCGCATTGCGGCGGCAGGCTGACAGCAGTGGTGCGTTAGAACAGTTTCGCCTCGCGGTGAAGCTGAAGCCTGACGATCCGGAGGCTCAGTATGATCTTGGCCGGGAATTGAAGACGGCGGGCGACATCGCTGGGGCGATTGCTGCTTTTCGTCGTGCGATCGAACTAAAACCGGACTTTGAGCAAGCCCACTATAATCTGGCCCTCGCCTTACGCGCCCAGGGAGATGCGAACAGCGCCAAGAAGGAATTCGACGAACTGTCGGGACTGCATGAATTTCGCACGCGGCTGGCGCAGTCGAAGCTTCTGATCGTGCGGGGCGTGGATGAACTCAAGCAGCAGAAGCTGGACGAAGCCATTTCATTATTCCAGAAATCCGTGGAACTGACGCCCGAACTTCCCACCAGCTTCTATTACCTCGGCGTGGCGCAAGAGGGCAAGAACGAGGCCATTCGCGCGAGAGCGGCATACGAAAAGGCAATTGAACTCAAGCCCGACTACGCCCAGGCGCACGCTAGCTTTGGATTGCTACTGTGGAAGTCAGGGGATCAAAAGCGCGGGCTGGAAGAATTCCAGCAGGCCGTCATGTGCGAT
>QIAK01000274.1:0-3036 GCA_003225515.1 Acidobacteriota bacterium
CGCCGCAAGGCACCAGGCCTCCACTCATCGCCTTGGCCAGAATGACCATGTCAGGCTCGACTCCGAAGTGGTGCGCTGCGAGAAAAGGACCGGTTCGGTACATCCCGGTCTGCACTTCGTCGAGCACAAAAAGCGTGCCGTAGCGGCGGCAAAGCGACTCCGCAGCCCGCAGGTAGTCCGGATGCGGAACGCAGACCCCCTTTTAGTTCGCGTTCCAGAGCTTCGAGATTGCCGAATGGAACCGCGGCGGTTTCCGGAAGAAGCGGCCCAAAGCCCTCGCTCCAGAACTTGTCGCTCATCAGCGACAGCGCTCCGCAGGTTAGTCCATGAAATGCATGTTCGGCAGAGAGTATGCCGGGGCGGCGCGTGTGAGCCCGTGCGAATTTGATGGCGGCTTCCACTCCCTCGCTCCCCGACGAAGCGAAAAAAGCTTTCGACAAACGGCCGCCCGCGCGCTCACATAATTTCTCCGCAAGTTCTCCGGCCAGATCCGCCACATGCGTCTGAATCATTGCCGGGCCGCACCGCTCCAGTTCGCCTTGAAGCGCGCGCACTACGTCCGGATGGTTATGGCCAACGTTGTGAACGCAGTATCCGGAAAGAAAATCGAGGATTTGCCGTCCTTCATCGGTGAACAACTCCACGCCTCTGCATGTTTCGTACCGGACATTCATCTGCAGCAATTCGAGAAGGCGCACCCATGCAGGATTCACTCGCCGTGCATAACGCTCCGACACGTGCGCTGATGGCTCGATTTGTAGGCTTGCATTCATTGCTGCTCCAGAATCCGAAACTACGGGGTGACCACAATCGAAGTAATATTTCCCGGGACGCCATACGAATTCACCGATGTAAGCGTGCCACGACAAACAAATATTTCCCGCTGGAATCGCCGGCGAGAACACTAGGATTCGATCCCGTCCCAAATGGCGAGCCCGTCAGCAGCGTCAACGTGCCATCGGAACCGACGGAGTAGGCTGCAAGATTAGATGATGCCTGATTGGCTACATACATGTACTTGCCGGATTTATCGATCAGAAGCGCAAGCGGTCCAGTGAAGGTCTCGCCTAATGCAGATCCCGTTCCGCTGAGAGATCCATCCGCGGCGATCGGGAATTCCGAGATGGTGCTGTCCAGTTTGTTGGCGGTGTAAAGAAAGCTGCCATCGGCAGAAATCGTAAGTCCGTACGGACTATTCCCCGTAAAGAATGGTGAGCCCGTGATCACACCCGGTAGTCCCTGACTGAGACTGAAAGCTTCAATGAGCCCAGGATTGCCTCCACCGGTAACGTAGAGAATGCCGCCCGAGGGCGACAGTTGCATGTTGTTCGGAACCATTCCAATCGGGAAGGAATTACCCACAGGCGTGAGCGCGCCCGTGCTGGAATCAACTGAAAAAACCGAGACATCAAATGAGCCGGAATTGCCGACGTAAAGAAAGCCCCCCGTCGCGTCGAGGGCGAGTACTGTGGGCGCTATTCCTACGTTGGTGCGCGGCGTGACTTCCGTGAGAGTGCCCGCGGTCGAGATCGTATAAAGTGAGACATCGCCTTCGCCGGAATTCGCGGCGTAAAGGAACTTGCCCGATGGATGCATCGCGAGCGCGTGAACCGACTGGCCTGCGCTGATTGGACTCCCCACCAATTGCGTGAGGACTCCAGTGTTAGGATCTTCGCGATAAGCGACAATATCGTTCGATCCGGGGATGGCGGCGTACAAATAGCGGCTGCTGGTCGATCCGCAACCCACCCATGTGGCCATGCTGGCGCAAATAAACAACAGAGCCGCTGCTTTCTTTAGCATCCGTGACTCCTGAAGGAATTTGTTGAAAACGAAAAATGGAAAATCGGGCTTTGGTCAACAACTGGGACGAACGTATTTCTCTTTATGGTGAACTCCTATCATACGGTAGAAGCCCTCTACAGCGCAGCAGGCATGCAGTTCTTTAGCTGTTGGGATGCGGGTTTTCTCCGCTTAGGTTGCACAAACCTGTCACTGAGCGGGGCTCGGACGAGGTCCGCCAGCCGACGGTTCCGGTACGAAGTTTTCTCTGCCGCCGCGCAACGCCAATCTCAACCGGTCGAGATAAACGTAAACCACCGGAGTAGTGAAAAGCGTCAGCAACTGGCTTACGAACAGCCCCCCCACAATTGTGATGCCCAACGGACGGTGCAGTTCAGAACCCGTCCCCGTACTTATCGCCAGCGGCAAGCCGCCCAGCAGAGCAGCCATGGTCGTCATCATGATCGGCCGGAACCGCAGGATGCACGCTTCGTAGATGGCTTCCACCGGTTTCTTGCCCTGCGTGCGTTCGACCTCGAGAGCCACGTCAATCATCATGATGGCATTCTTTTTGACCAGGCCAATCAAAAGGATGATGCCGATCATTCCAATCACGTTGAGCTCGTTATGCGTTAAAAGCAGTGCCAGGAGCGCTCCCACTCCCGCCGACGGCAGGGTCGATAAAATCGTAATGGGATGAATGTAGCTTTCGTAAAGCATGCCCAGCACAATGTAGACCGTGATCAAAGCCGTAATGATCAGGATCTTTTGACTGGACAGTGAATCCTGAAAGGCCGCTGCCGTTCCCTGAAAGCTGGCTTCAATCGTGGGCGGGAAGCCGATCGTGCGCTCGGCATTGTCAATCGCCTGCGTCGCCTGCCCCAAAGAGATTCCCGGCGCAAGATTGAATGAGATCGTGACCGATGGCACTTGTCCCTGGTGATTCACGGCCAGCGGTGTGTTCGAGGGCTCATAATGCGTGAACGCCGCCAGCGGCACTGGCGTTCCGGCAGTGGACCGCAGGTAGATGTTCTGCAGGGCTTCGGGCGTCTGCTGAAATTGCGGCGCAACCTCCATCACAACGTGATACTGGTTGAGCGCCCGGTACATGGTCGAGACCTGCCGCTGGCCAAAAGCGTCGTACAGCGCGTTGTCCAAAGTTTGCGGAGTAATGCCCAGACGGCTGGCCGTATCGCGATCGATCACCAGCTTGGCCTGCAGTCCCTTATCTTGCTGGTCCGAGTTCTGGTCGCG
>QIAK01000274.1:3067-10600 GCA_003225515.1 Acidobacteriota bacterium
AGCCCAGTTGTTCAAGTCGTCGAGATTGGCACTCTGCAGCGTGTATTGATATTGCGCATTGCCAAAACGACCGCCAATGGTCAGGTCCTGGGCCGACTGCAGAATCAGCGTCGCACCTGGGACCACCGCCAGTTTTCCGCGCAAGCGGTTGATCACATCATCGGCGGTCACGTTAGGGCATCTCTGCCAAAAATGTTTCTCCCGGCAAGTCCCGCGCTGATCCAGTGGCTTCAGCATCATGAAAAACCGGCCCTGATTCTGAGCCGTGTTTCCGCCGGCAAATCCAACCACCGAATCCACTGCCGGATCTTTCATCACGATGTCGACATATCTTTGCATCTTTTCGCTCATCGACTGGAACGAGATGTCCTGTGAGGCCATCACTCCGCCCATGATGCGGCCCGTATCCTGCTGCGGAAAAAATCCCTTGGGCACTTTGATGTACAAATAGACGCTCAGGCAGGCCACCAGAATAGTCACCGCCAGCGTGACCGGCTGGTGCGCCAGCACCCACTTCAAGGCATGCCGATAAGTGTCCAGCAGCTTGTCGAAGAACCACTCGCTTCCGCGATAGAAAAAGTTATGCTTCTGGTCTTCCTTCGGAGCCCGCAAGAACTTCGCGCACATGGTGGGCGTGGTAGTCAGAGAAACCAGCAACGACACTCCGATCGCGATGCCTACAATTCCACCCATCATCAGCAGCGGAATGAAAACCGCCACAAGTGACGTGCTCATCGACACGACCGTAAACCCAATCTCAGCCGCGCCTTTGAATGCTGCTTGCGCCGCGCCCATGCCGTGCTCTACATATCGTGTGATGTTTTCCAGCACCACAATCGCGTCATCCACTACGAACCCTGTCGAAATCGCCAGAGCCATCAGAGAAAGATTGTCCAGGCTGTAGCCCAGCAGATACATTCCGCCGAATGTTCCGACCAGAGATAAAGGAACGGCAATGCTGGGAATAATCGTGGCCCGCACCGTGCGCAAAAATGCGAACACCACCAGGATGACGAGAATGACTGAAATGATCAGCGTAGTCTCAATGTCCTTGACCGAGGCACGCACGGTAACAGTCCGGTCCATCGCAATCGATAAGTCGATGGCGGGCGAAATCGAGGATTTCAGGAACGGCATGAGAGCCCGCACACGATCGACCGTCTCGATGATGTTCGCCCCAGGCTGCCGAAATACGATGATGAGAACGCCGGGCTTGCCGTTCGCCAGACCAATGTTGCGGCGATCCGACACCGAGTCCGTCACCTCGGCAACATCTCCCAGTCGCACCGCCGCTCCATCGTGATAGGCGACGATGAGGGGCCGGTACTGATCCGCGGTGAAAAGTTGGTCCGTATCGGTGAATGAGTAGGTAGTCGTGCTGTTGGAAACTTGTCCTTTGGGCCGGTTCGCGTTCGCGGCATTCAGCGCATTACGCACGTTGTCGAGTCCAATGCCGAGTTTATTCAGCAATGTGGGATTCACTTCGGCGCGCACCGCCGGTTGCGCCGCACCGCCCACAAAGACCTGACCTACGCCCTCCACCTGCGCCAATTTCTGAGCCAAAATGGAATCCGCTGCGTCGTACATCTGTGGCACGGTCATCGTGTCTGACGTTAAAGCCAGAATCAGGACCGGAGCATCCGCCGGATTTTGTTTGCGGTAGCCTGGATTGCTGGGCAAGTTGGCCGGAAGCTGGCTGCGCGCGGCATTGATAGCGGCTTGGACGTCACGCGCCGCGGCGTCAATATTGCGGCTCAGATCGAACTGCATCGTGATGCCGGTCGTGCCCAACTGACTGGACGACGTCATCTGGTTCACTCCCGAAATGCGTCCGAACTGCCGCTCCAGCGGCGTTGCCACAGCTGAGGCCATCGTCTGCGGGTCGGCACCCGGCAGACCTGCGCCCACGCTGATCACAGGAAAATCGACCTTCGGCAGCGGAGCTACGGGAAGAAAATTGAATGCGAGAATTCCCGACAGCAGCAGCGCCGCCGCCAAGAGTGACGTTCCAATCGGACGCCGGATAAATGGAGCGGAAATACTCATCTGATCTTCAGTCCGCCGACATCGGCTCCGGTGGGATAGGGTTGCCGATTCGGTAGCGCGAAAGCCTCTGTGCCAGCCGGTCAAACCAGAGATAAACCACCGGCGTCGTGTATAGCGTGAGCAGTTGGCTGAGCAGCAAACCGCCAACAATTGTGATGCCCAGCGGACGCCGGAGTTCCGCACCGGTTCCCGTTCCCAATGCTAGTGGCAGTCCGCCCAGCAGTGCCGCCATGGTGGTCATCATGATGGGCCGGAAGCGAAGCAGGCAGGCCTGATAAATTGCCTCCTCAGGTGGCTTGTGCTCTTCCCGTTCGGCCTCAAGCGCGAAGTCGATCATCATGATGGCGTTCTTCTTGACAATGCCGATCAGAAGAATAATGCCGATGAGCGCCACCACTGTCAGGTCGTTCCCGGTAATCATCAGGGCCAAAATTGCGCCGACGCCGGCAGAGGGCAGAGTCGAAAGAATCGTGACCGGGTGAATGTAGCTCTCGTACAAGACTCCCAGCACAATGTAGACCGTGATCACGGCGGCCAGAATTAAATATGGCTCCGACGCCAGCGAGTTCTGAAAAGCCGCCGCTGTTCCCTGAAACGCTGCATGGATGCTCGCGGGTAACTGGATATCCTTCTCGGCCTGTTGAATCTGCTTGGTCGCGTCTCCGAGCGACGCTCCCGCCGCCAGATTGAACGAGAGTGTCACCACCGGAAACTGGCCTTGATGATTGTTTGCCAGCGAAGCGTTCGTAGACTGCATCCGCGTGAATGTGGAAATCGGAACCGGGGCGCCGCTCGTGGCCACCGCCGCCCCGTTCGCACTCGGCGCACCGGTATTCGCCGTAACCGTGCTGGGCCGGATGTAAATGTCTCGCAAGTTAGCCGGAGTCTGCGCAAAGTTCGGCAGCACTTCCAATATCACGTGATACTGGTTTAACTGCGTGAACATGGTTCGCCTGTGGAAAGATCCCCAACCTCGACGCTGTGTCCCGGTCGATGATGACGTTGGTCCTGAGCCCGTTGTTTAGTTGGTCGGTAGCCACATCGCGGAGGGCGGGCAAGCCTTGTAGCTTGGCCACCAGCTTGGGAGTCCACTCCGCCAGTTCCTGCGCGTCTGCATCTTCGATCGAATACTGAAACTGGGTTCGGCTCACGCGATCTTCCACCGTGAGATCCTGCACCGGCTGCATGTAGAGAGTGATTCCCTCGACCTTCGCCAGTTCCGGCTGCAATCGCCGGATGATGGCGGAAGCATCGTCGGAGCGCTGGTCGCGCGGCTTCAAATTGATCTGGATACGGCCCTGGTTCGGAGTGGTATTCGTGCCATCCACGCCGATGAACGATGACAGGCTGTCGACAGCCTTATCCTGCAGAATGACCTTCGCCAGTTCCTGCTGGCGTTGCGCGAGCGCTTCGAACGAGATAAAGTCCGGCGCTTCCGATACTCCCAGAATTACGCCCGTATCCTGCACCGGGAAAAATCCCTTGGGCACAACCACGTAGAGAACTAGCGTTAAAACCAGAGTGCCGAAGGTGATCAGCAAGGTCGCGGTCTGATGCTTCAGCACAAATTTCACCGTGCGGCCATAAAATGCGATCACTCGGTTGTAATAGTCTTCCGTGACCTCGTAAAACCGCCCTTTCTCGCCCTCCTTGCGGTGCTTGAGAAGCTTGGCGCACATCATGGGCGTCAAGCTCAGCGAGACCGCTGCCGACACCAGAATCGTCACCGCCAGCGTCACCGCAAACTCGCGGAACAGCCGGCCCACAAACAATCGTGAACCCGATCTGTCCCGCACCTTTCAACGCAGCATCGAGCGGAGAGTCTCCAGCTTCCAGATACCGGTCGATGTTTTCGATCATCACGATCGCGTCGTCCACGACGAAGCCCGTCGAGATCGTCAGTGCCATTAACGTGAGATTGTTCAGGCTGTAGCCGAGCAGGTACATCACGCCGAAAGTGCCGATCAGCGAAAGCGGCACTGCAACGCTCGGAATCACAGTTGCGGCCAAATTCCTGAGGAAAAGGAACACCACCAGCACCACCAGCCCGATCGACAGCATCAACTCAAATTCCACGTCTTTGACGGAAGCGCGGATGGTAGTCGTACGGTCGGTAAGGATCTGGACTTTGACTGCCAGTGGGAGCGCTGCCTGTAACTGCGGCAGAAGCTTCTTGATCCGGTCCACCACGCTGATGATGTTGGCGCCCGGCTGGCGTTGTATGTTCACAATGACCGCCGGTGTCAGATTCATCCACGCGGCCAGCCGCGTATTCTCAGTGCCGTCGATCACGTTCGCTACATCGCTCAACCGCACCGGCGCGCCGTTGTGATACGCGATCACAATCGGCTTGTACTGTTCGCTGGAGAATAGTTGATCGTTGGCGCCGATCGTATAAGATTGCCGCGCCCCATCGATGACGCCCTTGGCTTGATCCACATTGGCCTGTGCCATGGCCGCCCGCAGATCCTCAAGACTCAATCCATAAGAAGCCAGCGCCGTTGGGTTCGCCTGAATGCGTACCGCGGGCTTCTGCCCGCCGCTGATTGAAACCAGCCCCACGCCGGGCAATTGGGAAATCTTTTGCGCCAGCGAAGTATCCGCCATGTCCTCCACTTTCGATAGAGGCAGCGAATCCGAAGTCAGTGCGAGCGTTAGAATCGGCGCGTCGGCAGGATTGACCTTGTTATAAATGGGAGGATTGGGCAAGTCCGTGGGCAGGTATGTGGAGCCTGAATTAATGGCAGCCTGCACCTGCTGCTCTTCCACGTCGATGCTTTGATCAATCCCGAACTGCAGCGTAATCACCGAACTGCCAAACGAACTGGTCGACGTCATCTGGCTCAGGCCGGGCACCTGGCCGAATTGCCGCTCCAGGGGAGACGTTACCGACGACGCCATTACATCTGGGTCCGCGCCCGGATAGAACGTCACGACCTGAATAGTTGGCTAGTCGACCTCGGGCAGCGCCGAAACCGGCAGTTGCGTGAATGCAACCCAGCCGATCAGCAGCACGCCCACCATGAGCAATGTGGTCGCGACCGGCCGGAGAATGAATAAACGTGAAGGGCTCATGGACCTTAATCAGTTACCCTGGATCGCGCTGCCTGTGGCTGAAGCTCCTGTGCTTCCCGCAGCCCGCCGATGTCCAGCATTCTCGTTCGGTGACGCCATCGGCGCCACACCCCGGCCGCCACTGGGGCCGCCAGCCGGAGTCGCACTGCGCATTTCGATCTTGCTGCCTCGCTGCAGTTTGTCCTGGCCATCGGTGACCACCATCTCACCGGGATTGAGCCCGCTGGTGATCACCGTGGTGTCCCCCTGCGTGAGCGAAATCGTAACCGCCTTATCCTGGACCGTCTTGTCGGGATTTACCGCATACACAAACGTGCCTTGCGGACCGCGCAAGATGGAAGCGGTGGGAACCACAGTGCTGCTTTTTCGTGTCTCGAGAAGCAGGTCAGCGTTGACGAACTGGTTCGGCCAGAGCTGGCTGTCTTTATTGTCGAAGACGGCCTTGAGCTTTGCCGTGCCGGTCGTGGGATCGATCTGGTTGTCGATGGTTAACAACTTGCCCGACGCCAGCTTGGTCTGATCGTCGCGGCTGAAGGCATCGACTTCGAGCGTTCCCTGTTGCATGCGTTTCGACACGGCCGGCAATACATCTTCTGGCAGCGTGAAGATGACCGCAATCGGGTGCAACTGCGTGAGGATCAGCATTGGATTCGCATCGGAAGCATGGGCAATGTTCCCAGAATCCACCTGCCGCAGTCCGACGCGGCCGTCGAACGGCGCTGTGATATGGCAATAAACGATTTGCAACTTTGCATTGTCGATCTGCGCCTGGTCGGTGCGCACCGTGCCCGACAACTGGTCGACCAGAGCTTTTTGCGTGTCGACCTGCTGCTGCGCAATGCTTCCCGAGGGAATCAGCGACGTGTAGCGCTCCAGATTCAGTTGGGCGTCACGAAGTTGTGCCTGATCGCGGGATAGTTGTGCCTGTACCTGATCCAATTGCACCTGGAAAGGACGAGAGTCAATCTCGATCAGCAGCTCTCCCTGTTTTACGTTTTGGCCTTCGCGGACATTGACCTTCATGATCTGACCGTCAACCCGGCTCTTGATGTTTGCCGTATTGAATGCGGTTACTGCTCCCAGGCCTGACAGATAAACGGGAACGTCCTGCCGCTTCACCGGCGCCGTCGCTACCGACACCGTGCGAGGCCCCGCAGCCTGAGCTCTTGATTGCTTCGAGTCACCGCTACTGCTGCAGCAGATGAAAAAAGCGCAAACTGCCGCAAGAATAAAAATCGTAAAGGCGCGTTTGATCGGAGTTCTCGTCACGCGCTGTGTTCTTTCGCAGAAATCAGTCATAGGAAAAGGTCGCGTCTTCCCGACAAAGGCTCGGCAGGAGGTGCAAGTATTAGACGTAAGCATTCTAGGCTCGGTTGCGGCACTGGCAGGAATTTCTTACGTCAAGCCTCCCTGTCCAACGGCTCAGGCAGGAGCCTTGGAAGGCGATTGCTCCAGTAAAATCGCGCCTCTCCAGCATCAACCGCGGACCCGCGTGAGGTCAAGGCCGGCACGAACTTTTACAAATCTTTACCTGTTTAGCCTGCACTTTGACGTTCGGAACTATTGCAGCGCTGCAGGCGCAGGGTGCGTGGACTCGTACGCTGCGATCTCTGACTCGTGCCGCAAGGTGAGGCCAATATCATCCAGGCCGTTCAGCAGGCAATGTCGGATGAAATCGTCAATGGGGAAATTTGCCCGGAATCCCTGATCGTCTCGCACTTCGCATTGCTCAAGATCGATCGTGAGTTGGTAATCGTCAATGTCCTGCGCTCGCTGCATGAGTTGGGCAACGTCGTCTTCGCGCAGTTGCACCGCAAGAAATCCATTCTTTGTGCCGTTGTTCGCGAAAATGTCTGCGAATGAAGACGAAATCACTGCGCGAAAGCCGAAGTCGGCCAGAGCCCATACTGCGTGTTCGCGAGACGATCCACAGCCAAAGTTCTTACCCGCCACCAGAATGCTCGCGCCCGCGTAGCGAGGCTCATCCAGCACGAAGCCGCCGTTCTTCTTCCCGTCCGCGCCAAACCGCCAGTCATAAAACAAAAACTGCCCAAAGCCCGTCCGCTCAATCCGCTTCAGAAACTGCTTCGGGATGATCTGGTCGGTATCCACATTGACCCGATCCAGCGGCGCCACGCGCCCACGATGCACTGTAAAAGGTTTCATCTCGAGTTCCCCATGATCATCGTTAGCTCTTCGAACCAGTCATCCCGAGCGCAGCCGTTCTTCAGGCGGAGCGAGGGATCTCAGTCTCATCGGCTCTGTCCTCGAGCAAGGAACGAAGCCCCTACTGAAACTTCCAATTCCGAATATCCGTAAAATGTCCCGCGATCGCGGCCGCAGCCGCCATCATCGGACTCACCAGATGCGTCCGCCCCCCACGCCCCTGCCGTCCTTCAAAATTGCGATTGC
>QIAK01000275.1 GCA_003225515.1 Acidobacteriota bacterium
CAATGCTATGGCTACAAAAATGGGGCAACGCCGGCTTTGGACGCTCTCGCCAAAGACGGTGTGCGCTTCACTCAGGCTTTCACACCCAGCCCAATTACCAATACATCCCATGCCAGCATCCTGACTGGCCTGCTTCCGGGCTCTCACGGGGTTACAGATTTTGCCGTGCCGCTTTCGCCCGCGCACCTAACTGTGGCGGAGATGCTGAAGGCGCGCGGCTACCGAACCGCAGCATTTATTGGAGCGGTGATTCTCGACAGCAAAACGTTGGCTCCAGGCTTCGATCGAGGATTTGATTTTTACGATAACTTTCCGGAACATTCGTCAACCAAGTCGCGTTGGGGACGCGTCGAACGTCGCGGCATGGAAGTCGTGGATCACGCTGAGAAATGGTTGAGCGCACACCCCGCAGGCCCTCATTTTGTTTGGGTACACCTCTACGATCCGCACGATCCCTACGAGCCGCCTCCGCCTTTTTCCCAAACCTTCAAAGATCATCTGTACGACGGTGAAATAGCGTATGCCGATTCCGCGCTGGCGCACTTCATTACCTACCTCAAAAACACTGGCAAGTACCGGAACTCGGTCATCATCGCAGTCGGCGACCACGGCGAAGGCCTCGGTGAGCACCTCGAGGACACGCATGGAATTTTCCTGTATGACTCGACGACGCACGTGCCCCTGATCGTTAAGCTGCCCGGCAGTGTGAACGCCGGCAGTGTAATCACCCCCCAAGTGCGCACCGTGGATATTGTCCCAACGTTGCTGGATTTGGCGGGCGCTCCGGCCGCGCCAGTAGATGGAGAGTCGTTGCAGCCATTTTTCACTGGCAAGGATCAAGGCAGCCGCCCAGCATTCGGAGAAACGGATTATCCCTTGCGTTTTGGCTGGGCTCCATTGCGGTCGGTGCGCAGCGACGGTTTCAAATTTATCGAGGCGCCACGGCCGGAGCTGTACGATTTGCAACGCGATTCCGCCGAATCGAATAATCAGTACGAACCGGCCGACGCTCGTGTGCAGACATCGCGTTCGATGTTGTCGGAAGTGCGCGCCCGAGAGGCGAAGACTGGACCAACCCCGGAATCCCCGGACGCGAATCTAAAGTCCCCGCCCGACCCGAAAGATAAAATTGAAGAGCAGAATCTGCTGCATGCGGCAATGATGGATGCGGAAGACAATCGCCCGGCGGATGCTCGCAAGGCCTTGGAGAAAGCACTGACGCTCGACCAGAAGTCACCTACTGCCTTACGTCAACTCGGCGAACTCGAACTGCAGGCCGGAGACTATCTTGCGGCCGCGCAACATTTGAGAGGCGCGCTGGAAGTTCGTCCCGAGGATGCCACGGCTGCGTTTTATGAGGGGCAAGCACTGGATAAGGCGCACAATCCGGCTGAGGCGCGGGATGCGCTGGAGACTAGTTTGAAACTTATGCCTGGGCAATTCCAGGCTCGTCTGCTTCTCGGTCACGTCTACGCGGAATTGAAAGATTTGAAGGCTGCTGAAGATCAGTTTGAAGCGGCATTGCTGCTTCAGTCGGGCAACGTTGAGGCACAGCTAGGATTGGCCGATGCGCAGATTGCTGAAGGTAACTTCGCCGAAGCAGCCCACTCGTTGGAAGCATTGACGAAGACCCAGGGCAAGAATGCAGCTATCTTCGACTCGCTCGCCAAGGCGTATTCGGGTCTGGGCAAAAAGGCCGAAGCACGGCAGGCGGAGGAGAGGGCCAATCTGCTGAGATCGAAGCAGTAGTGTTCGCTAATAATTTCTAATGTATCCGGCGCTCAATGAGCCGACGCGTCGGCTTTCTGCCGCTCTGCCGCGGCCTCCTCTGGTTTTCCCATTTGCGTGTAGATCTCAGCCATAGCTCGATGAGGTGCGGGATCCTGAGGCCGGAGGTTTGCCGCTTCCTCATAACTGCTCAGTGCTGCAGAATAATCTCGCTCCGACTTGCTCTTTTCTGCAATCTTTATGGTCGTGGCGTAGAGCAGTTCGGCGGTTGAGGCATCATCCGGATTAAGTTGGTGTGCGTGCCGCAAAACCTCGTACGCTTGATCAGTCTTTTCCAATTTCACGAGAACCGCACCGTAGAGCGCATTCAGTGGAAACAAATCAGGCCAGCGCTTCAGTGCCTGCGCCAGCGGAGCGCGTGCGTCCTCAAACCGGTTCAGCTGAAAGTAGGTCAGCGCCAGGTTGTACTGCACTTGCGGAGACTGCGGTGAAAGTTCTGCTGCGCGAATGAAGGGTTTCAACGCCGCATTCAGATCTCCGTGCTGCCCGTAAATCATGCCCAGCGCAGTCAGCCTCTCCGCATCATCGCCGTGATAGAGCTTCTCGCAAACTGCGTAGGCTTCATCGCGCAGACCCTTGTCGAGACTCTCTCCGCACTGCGAGCGTAGTTGGGCCTCGGCGTCATCCTGCCGGTGCAGATCTTCCGAAAGAGCCAACGACTTCTTCGCTTCCTCCTCGCGACCTTCTTTGCGATACACAAATCCCAGTTGATAGGGAATGCGAGAATCTCGCGGGTTGCTCTGCTCTGCTTCCTTCAGCCATTTCTCGGCATTGGGAAGATCGCCCTGCTTGGCGTACGAGAATCCCAGATAGTAAGCCGTATCCGGAAAAGGCGGCTTGGCCATCGCCTGACTCAAGTTCCTGATGGCGCTCGCGAAATCCCGTGCCTCTATGTCCAGTCTTCCCAGGTAATACAAAATGTTGGGATGGTCTCCGGTCTGGCGGCGCACGGCTTCAAACTCGCGGCGCGCTTCGGCGGACTTATGCTGCTCGAACAGCGCCACCGCCAGAGGAAATTGTGCTCGCAGAATCAAAGATGGATCGATCGACAGCGCCGCGCGAAACTCCTGCGCAGCCACTTCGTATCGATCCTGTTTCAGTGCGTCGTAACCCTTGCCCAAATGGGTTTCGGCAGTATCAGGCGGAGGAGCGGGGGACGTCTGCTCCATGGCATGCTCGGCTAAGAGAAGCAGCAATGACAGAGCGATGGCGGAAAAACAATTGTGTCGCAGGTGCACAGGATTCATAAACGGAGATTCCGTCTGCAAAATTATGAAGATTATAGCTGCGAGCCGGAACGTAGTGTAATGGCGTTGCTTCCGGACGCGGGCACACGACCCGTCAGCTTGACCGCTCCATACGCGAATGTTAGTTTCGGTTCCACACGTGACTTTTCGAGGAAAATTGCTCTGACTGGGGAAGGGAAGCCATCTCAATCCGAAGATCGTTGTGTCGATATCCAGCGGCGCGACTTTCTGCTTCGTTTCTGTCAGGGAGCCGGCGCGGTTTTAATTCCCAAGAGTCTATGGGAAAGCGTCTTTCCTGATTCTAAGTCTCCGGCTCAGAGGGAATCGGCTGCTGGCTTTCATTTGCAGCCTCACTATCGCAGCGAGCGTCCACTCGATGCCACTCTGCTTAAAGTTGACGCGCGTCTAGATACTTTCCTCACTGAGAAATACGCCGACCAGATTGCCGCGATTCTCGCGAGGTGGTCAGCCGGTCTGTTGCAGTCTCCGCGGCAAACGCCGGAAATTGCCAACGCTCTTGCCACGGATTTTCTTGGAACATCACCCGAGCCCGCGGATTCGAATCTCCTGCGCTCCAATGCCTCCATTCAAGTGCGGCAGAACAAGTTTTCGAATCATATAACTCTCAACCGCGACGCTTTCATTCGGGAGTTGCAGTCAACGCTCAGTAGTTTCTCGAAAGTTTTGATTGCCGAATTCCAGATCACAAGAATCAATGCAGAGGCTTCTTCATCTGCTGAGCTTCCCGGGCCGCTGCAGACTCGCATTCGCTACGAAGTCGTGGGTACCGGCGGCGGCTTCCACCGCGAACAGCG
>QIAK01000276.1:0-437 GCA_003225515.1 Acidobacteriota bacterium
CAGAAGCCAATCGGCCTGTACGACGCGTAGTCCGATCCCTTTCCGAAGGCCTATGTCTAGACCGCCACCAACGAGCATTGCGAACGCGTTGGAGTTCATTCCGCTACCCGAAAGCGTGGCGCCACCAAACAGAGCATGGATAAAGGGCTGTACTAGGGGTAAGCGTGCTGTGAGTACGGGACCAACAGTATATGTATAAGCTGAAGAATTCTGTCTGCGCGAATTGTAAACACCGCTGAAGTCCCCGATAATTCCAAGCACGTGTTTGAAATTACCGGTCACCGACGCGTTCCATCCCACGGCGTTATAGCTGGACTGAAGATGCTCGTATTGGGCCCCTCCGAAGAGTTCCACTCGTTGCGCAAATGCCGGTGCCAACAGGACTCCCGTGAACAGGATCGTGTGTATAAGCTGCTTCCTCATCGAATCCTTCCTTC
>QIAK01000276.1:458-4513 GCA_003225515.1 Acidobacteriota bacterium
TAGTACGATTCACAGTCGACCCTAAACTGCTCCTGGGGCCGCTCGAAGTGTCAAAACTTACAGCCGGTCCGTCAAAGGACCGGATTACCGCCTGCATGGTTGAAGAACAAACGGAGCGCGTTGCGGAGGGTGATCGAGGATGTTCGAAATAATCTTGCTGCGCCTTGGACCGCATCTCGCCCGGGTGCTCGGGCCTTAGCAGTCGAAACCCAGAGCCAAGAGAGCTTCAAGTTCGCTTGAACGCAATGTCGTGTGCATTATTATTGTGGAACTCCCTGTTGCGGTGGGTCCGACGCATACGTTTGGACAAACAACTGTATCTGTCTTGATCGCGGCTTCTTAGAGTTCTCCACTTTTCAAATGGAGTTAAGCGTTCTGATCAAGGAGGCTGGCGATTCTTCTGCGTGCTCCTCGGTAACAAGATCGGCAAGCCTTCTCCCGACAAACCTGTCGCCTCGGAGTACGGCATCCACCGCTGCCAACAAATCGCCCATCATGTCTGCTTTGACTACGTAGCCATGTGCGCCTATCCTAAAAGCCTCCTGAACAATTTCGGCAGAGGATTCTTGACTGACGAAGAGGATCTTGGATTGCGGAGATACTTTGCGGATCAAGTGAGCGGCGTCCAATCCGTTCAGGCACGGCAATCCGATATCCAGCAAGATCAGGTCAGGTTGTAGTTGCTCGGCTTTCCGAACTGCTTCTATGCCGTCTGAGGCTTCGCTGATGATTTTCAGTCGCGAATCTTTCTTAAGAAAAGACGCGATCACAATCCGAACTTCTGGCAGATCATCAACCAATAGGACTTGCACGGGCATCGAGTCGTACCTCCAGCAGAACACCAACGAGATTTCGAACAATGGCTGGCTGGATAACTGATGATACCGACTGATGTGAGGTTGGCGCCACCTGTCAGTTCTGACAGTGGGTGATTTGTTTGCGACTTCACATGCAGTCAGTTGGACATCGTCTTGGATGGAGATCACGCCAAGCGAGTGGTTCGTCCACATAATCAACTTTCAACGCGTCGCACGAGTATAGGGCCGATAGTCCACGCCCTGGTTTGTCAAGCCGCAGCCATAAACCGGATCAGTTCCTGCCTGTTTTGCCAATGGTGCACCGGCCGCCTTCCGCTCACAATCGGAACAGGTCAATCCGGGAGGAACAGTTATGACTCGCTACCAGGCTGTAAGACTGTCACCAGGACTCACTCTGATCTCCGTCATCCTCCTGACCACGGTTGCGGCCGCGCAGACAAAGGTCGAGGGATTCATCAGTGAAAAAAGCGGTTCAACCATAACCCTCCAGATGCCCGACGCTACGACGATCACCGTATTGATCACCGACACCACCAGGGTCGCCCAGAGGGAAGGTCTCGTTCGCAAGAAAACGATGTCCCGAGCTGTGCTCGTGACAGGCCTCCAAATCACGGTAGAGGGAACTGAGAATGACCTAAACCAACTGGTCGCAAACTCCGTGACGTACAGCAAGGACGACCTCGAGAAGGCGCGGGCAATTCAGGCAGGCGTCTCCACCACCAAGGCCCAGGCCAAGCAGCACGAGGCCGAATTACAAAGGCAAAATGCCGAACTCCAAGCGCAGAACGCAAGATTGGAAGCTGAGGCGGCCAAGGTCGCCGCAAATAAGACCGCGATCGAGGAGGCCCATCGTCGTTTTGGTCAACTCGGTGAATTTAGCATCCTGGATGAGTTGACGATCTTTTACGGGAATAGCAAGACAGCGATTGATCCCAAGTATGAGTCTCAACTACTTGCACTGTGCGAAAAGGCAAAGTCGGCCAAGGGCTACAGGATCCAGGTAAAGGGCTATGCGTCGGCTTCGGGGAGTGTTGCGGTGAATCAAAAGTTAAGTCAGCAGCGTGCAGAAAAGGTCACCAATTTCGTGCTACAGCAGGGCCACATTCCGCTCGTCAATATGCTGACTGCCGGCGCAATGGGCGAAAGCCACCAGGTTGCAAACTCAGATAAAGCTGGTGCATCAGAGGCGGAAAACCGCCGTGTCGTGGTTCGAATCCTCCAGAACAAAGGGATTGCCGGAACCTAGGTCGCTGTACGCCCTTGGACTCTTGGCGAACGCCAGATCAGGAACTTGCAGAAGAACAAAACGAGGAATCCGCCCGCAAACCAGCCACAGGTTCGTTTCAACAGCTGTCGAGAACAGGCGTTGCCGCACCGCACTCGCGAAGTGCTCTCTCATGATGATTTGAGTGCGTGTCACCAATGCTTTCCGGAAAGTGAGTGGCCGAAGTAACTTTGATCAAAATAGCGGACTTCCCTCTTTTGGTTTTCGCGATTTCTCTCGTGGCCTTATGGCTATCGGTCCAACTGGGTGCTTTCTTTGGTAGGAAGCTGCGACCCGTGCAAGATGACGAGAGGGATCATCTCGGCATTGTGATAAACGCGAGCTTAACATTGTTAGCCCTCATCATCGGTTTTAGTTTTTCGATGGCCGTGAGCCGGTACGATCAGCGCAAGAATTATGAAGAGGAAGAGGCCAATGCGATCGGCACGGAGTACGTCCTAGCCGATTTGCTGTCTACCGCTGATGCGATGAAAGTCCGTCAATTGTTAGCAAAATATCTTGATCAACGGCTGTTGTTCTATACGATCCGTGATGCGCGCCAACTTGAAAACGTCGACCACGAGACGGCACAACTCCAGATCGAGATGTGGTCGACCATCCAAGCTGCCGCCACGGCGCGGCCCACCCCGCCTGTCGCTCTTGTCGTTTCGGGCATGAATGATGTCTTGAACAGGCAGGGATACACGCAGGCGGCGTGGTGGAACCGCCTTCCAGTTGGAGCTTGGTGTCTGATGGTAGTTCTTGCCATCTGCTGCAGCTTGCTTATCGGCTACAGCTCGCATCGGAGGGTGAGCATGCTGTTCACGGTTCTGCCCCTTATTGTGGCGATCGCGTTTTTTCTCATCGCCGACATTGATAGCCCACGCCGAGGTGTCATTCGCGTTGCTCCACAAAATCTCATAAGCTTCTCGCATTCACTCGGGAAGCAATAGGTTGAATGCCATTGCCTTAGCTGTTGATGATCGAGCTGCCCTGCACAGCAACTGATCGAGTACTCTGCGGCACGAACTTCGCTATTGTAAACTCGCTTGCGCGCCGCATCTGAAGGCGTGGGATGACCTACCATCGAATACCAAACGTAAGGGGCAAAATACTCGTTTCACCGTTCCTAGTGAACGCACGATGGTATCGCACCTCGGCGTAAAAATTCGCGCTAGATTCTCCTAGCGGGAACATAAGTCCTCCGCCGACATTAAATCCCCCAGCGGACGAAGTACGGGACCCGACCGTCACCTCGCTACTAACAATGCCATTAACACACTGAGCGTCCCACCACCACCACGGCTCGCAGATTTCACCGACGCTCAACGCTGCTTGCTTAGCCTCAATGCTGCGACGATACCAGCCCCAGCCACCAATCAAATAGGCATTCTTGCGCCCACCGATTGAGGATCCGACGATCAGATTGCCGGTTAGAGAATACAATCTGCCCTTTACATCCGAAAAACCGAGCTGATGGATTATGTTGTGTTGGACCGGAAGGCCATGGAACATGAACTCGGCATTCAGTTTCACGTGGGGAACCAGGTTGGGCCCGCCACCGACCACAAAGTTGTAGGACGGGTGAGCGAAATCGCTGGTCTTATCTAACGGAAACCCGGGACCTGCCCCAAAATTGAAGTTGAACCCTTGAGCCGACGACGGCAGGGTGAGCAAACCGTAGATGAACAGAATACTGAAGCGCCTAGCCGATATCGGCCCCTTTGTTACTGCTCGGATGATCACAGTGCGAACCATTATAGCCTCGCAAACCCGGTGAAAAGGGCTGCTAGAACTAACAGCGGAAGCAATCTCAACGCGAGACGACGACCAGATCAAAGGTCGCTGAACAGAGGACCGGTCTCCGACGGGATGCTGTACGCTCCCAATTTATCGACGGCTCAAGCACAAGAGATAACGAGACCGGCAATGAAGAATGCTACACCGCAGCCACGAAGCAGAGTAAGAATTTT
>QIAK01000276.1:4528-5898 GCA_003225515.1 Acidobacteriota bacterium
CTGCTGCGTTCTCGATGAAACCCAATTGTTATGGAACAAGAGAGTCTCCAGCACGCCCAAACTCTGCGAGCCGCATAAGACCGTGATTGAACGTCTGAACGGGCGTAGTGGCGATCCGCTCCCCGATCCGAGAATGAAACCCTAGGCGTTCTTGGGATCACTGGACAGCTTCAGTGGGCTAACTAGGAGGCCTGGACTGACGAATTCTGCACTCGGCCATCATTCGGTTCGCCGTGGAAAGGTGGCATTGTTCTCGATCTCCGGCCAGAAGATTTTGTGAATTCGATATTGTTCGACGACATTCCACGCGACCGTCCGCCCAATACTGTCCGAATCTGCCGTAGGTAATATCGCCCCGATGCTGGTTACGACATCGAAATTCCTGTATCCCTCGCCTGCATGCAGAGTTGGCACGAGCGTTGCGTGGCCGGCTCCGTTCTTGTAGCTGCCCGTGGGAAGCGTAATCAGCAGAGAAGCCGCTAGCGCCAATCTCCATGCTCCAGATTGCCGGACGCGAGCCGGTACTTAACTGACGTGCTGAAGTCACGAATCCGTCATTGGCTCCTGCATTGTAATGTACGGTGAGACATTGGCATCAGTTTCTGTGTTGTACCACGGAATGAGGTGTAACCCTGAAACCACCCTCCCGGTGGCAGTGATCTCGCGAACAGTGTCGTAGCGAAACAACCGAGAAATAGTGGCGGTAGGCGCAAATAGAGGAACAGGCCAGGGCGGCTGTGCCGCCACAGTCGAGCGAACGCGATTCTGCCNCTGAGCGGAGCTCCTTTGAAGAAATTGTCGCCAACCCAATCGACGGTGCGGCGATCCTTAGCACTTTTATGGCTCCGATGCGGACAGTGATCCTGCTCATGCGGTCTGGGCGTCTAGATTCCTTATTCATGCAAATGAGGCACGGGCAAACTGGTAAATCAGACAGATGCACACCGCATCAGCGAAACATTAGATAACTATTGCAACCATGTCTCAGAGGCTTTAGGTCACGCTCAAATTGGAATCGTAATGTGGAAGCCGGAGAGAAAACCCAATGTAACTACCCGGTTTCATTTGCGAGGGAATAGTTGTGCATTCATGGTTTTGACGGTAGTTGTTTGCCTTGCCGCAAGCACCCTGGCGTTTGGGCAATGGATGGGAAAGCAGACCGGCTGTTACGCAGATTCGATCGCCGCAAATCCGAACCGCCCGACAGTTTCGAATCCTGCCGATATCACGCAATACGGTGTATTGGAACTAGAGTATGGATGGGATCAGCCGTGGACAGAAGAAGGTGTTCAAGCGAAGTCGGTTGGTGGTCTTGTGAAGTTTGGATTGATTTGCGACGTTGAGCTGCGCTGGGGCACCACCTCGTTCCT
>QIAK01000276.1:6000-9128 GCA_003225515.1 Acidobacteriota bacterium
AGCTACGCTATCAAAATACCATCCGCCAGCGCAGAATATGGCTTGGGAACGGGGCGAGTCGATCACCAATTCACGTTTCTGGCGGCCAAAGATATCCTCCACTTCCATTTCGACTTCAACGTCAGCCAATTCCTGATCGGGCATCCGAATGCGTCCGGTTTTGATCATAACCAGGAACTGAATCTCGCGTTTTCACACTTCATTTATCGCGGCCTTCAAATCACTGGGGAAGTCTATAGTGATTCGCGGCTCAACCAATCGTCCCCAGCGTTCGCTTCTACGCTTTGGGCAATGACGTACACAGTTGTTCCACGGCTGGTGATTGATGGAGGTGTTGAATCCGGACTCACTTCCGGCGGTCCATATCCGCATGCGTTCGTGGGAGCGACGTACTCGATAGCAAATCTGTATCCGACGCAGGCGATCACCGAATATGTCCGATCGTTAGAAAAGATCGACTCCGCCGCTGCAAACTTGGACGTTTCGGGACGATCGGAAGAAAAGAGAAGGAAAGGTAGCTCACAGTCAGGGCTACCTTTCCCCTCCGGGCATTATAAGAGTGCGGTCTAATGGGACTGCTTGCCAACCTGAAGCTACGAAGAAAAATGATGGGTGCCCTCACGCCTTTGGCCCTCATGATCATAGTTGCCGGCCTTTACGCGTCTCATGAGAGCAGGCAGATCGATAACCTGCACACTCAATTGATCTCTAATGAGATCAAAGCTCTACATAACAACGATGCAGCCCGCTCTCTTACCATGCGTTACGGCCTCTACCTGTACCAGCTGATCGTCGAAACGGATCCGGATCGCATACAGGCCATCGACGCTGAGCTGGACCGTTGCTACACCGAATACCTGACTCACATCGCGGACGCTTCGCGACTTTACCCTTTTTATAGCAAACGGATCAATGCCGCCGCGGCAATCTTCGAGAAGACCGTCTCCGATTCCCGACCGGTGCGCGCTGCTGCGATCATCAATAACAACAAAAAAGCCGCCGAGCTCATGCGCGCGAGCGTCGACAAAGAATTGCAGCAGTCTCGGGCTCAGGCCATTGAACTCGCCGAGGAGATGCAAAAAGCGGTCGATCAGCGTTCCGACGAACTTACTGCGAGAACTCATCGCGCCATCTTCATTACGTGGCTGGCCATCGGCTTTGGCATTCTTACATCGTTCGGTTTAGCGTCGTATTTGCTTCAAATCGGTGTTGTGAATGAACTTTGGTCCGTCCGTGATTCGATCCAAGTCCTTGCAGCCGGTGATCTGGAGCGACCTATTCCGTTCCTAGATCGGGCGAGCGAAATCGGAGAAATCAGCCGCTCCCTGCACACGCTTCAAGGCGGCGCCAGAGAGCGCGAAACCCAGGCGTGGCTTAAGAATGAAGTCTCCGCTACCGGGGTTCGTCTGCAATCCGCTGGCGATTTTGCGGCGTTTTCTTCTGCCCTGCTTTCGCGAGTCTCCGAATGCATACCTTTACTGTATGGCTCGTTCTACCTCGCTGACGCAACCCGATCGCGACTGTCTCGCGTTGGCACGTTTGCGGTTGGAGATTCCACGGAGTCTGCTTCTTTTGGGCTCGGTGAAGGACTCGTCGGTCAGTCTGCTCTCGAACGCCGCAATCTCGAGCTTTGCTCCAGCAACGGCGACACCTTGCGCGTGTCTACGGGCATAGGAAGCATGGTCCCCGGCAGAGTGCTGTTTGTCCCCATTCTCAATAATGAAATCCTAATCGGGGTATTAGAACTTGCTGCGGTGTCCGCTCTCTCGGCTCGCCAAAAGGCCTTGCTTGAAGCGCTCCTGCCCACAATCGCAATGAACGCGGAAATCCTATCCGCGAACATCAAGACCAGGCAACTGCTGGAGCATACCAAACAACAGGCAGAGGCTCTGGCAGACGTCGAAGAGCGTTCCCGTCTCATTCTGGCTTCGGTTGGAGAAGGCATCTGCGGGCTCAACATCGATGGCTTGATGGGATTCGTGAATCCCACTGGAGCCGAAATGTTGGGTTACAAACCGGAAACACTCGTCGGACAACAGATGCACGCGCAGGTTCATTATGCCCGCCCTGATGGCACCCGGTACCCCCGCGAAGAATGCAAAATGTACTTGAGCTCGCGCGATGGCATTCCTCGCGTGGTCTCCGATGAAGTTCTTTGGCGCAAAGACGGGACCAACATTCCCGTCGAATACACAGCGACGCCAATTCTCAAAGCCGACAAAGTCGTTGGCTCGGTCATCTCCTTCCGCGATATCACCGAACGTATTCGCACGCAGGCGGAACTCCTGGCTGCCAAGGAAGTGGCGGAAAATGCCACGCGCGTGAAATCGGAATTTCTTGCGAATATGAGTCACGAGATCCGCACGCCAATGAACGCCATCATCGGTATGTCTCACCTCGCCCTTAAAACCAATCTCAATTCCCGTCAAAAGGGTTACGTCCGCAAGATCCAACAGTCCGGCCAACATCTCTTGGGGATCATCAATGACATTCTGGATTTCTCTAAAATCGAGGCAGGCAAACTAACGATCGAGAACATCGATTTTGACCTCGACACAGTTCTGGAAAATGTCAGTGATTTGATCTCCGAGAAGGCAACAGCCAAGGGGCTAGAGCTGATTTTCGATATCGACTCCATGGTTTTCACCCATCCCAAAGGTGACCCGCTGCGTTTGGGGCAAATCCTCATCAACTTCTGCAACAATGCGGTGAAATTTACGGAACACGGGGAAATCGTCGTAAAGGCTCGCGTCGAAGAAGAAGACGAGCAGAGCCAATTGGTTCGTTTCTCTGTCAGCGACACGGGCATTGGCCTGACCGAAGAACAAATGGGGCGCCTTTTCCAAGCATTCGAACAGGCGGACGCTTCCACTACACGTCAACACGGCGGCACTGGACTTGGTCTCGCGATCTCAAAACGACTAGCACAACTCATGGGAGGCGGTGTTGGAGTTACAAGCGATGTCGGCAAGGGCAGCACATTCTGGTTCACCGCGTATTTGGCGAAAGGTGAAGCCATTTCGAAGCGGCTTGACCGCCCGGACTTGCGGGGCCGTCACGTCTTAGTCATCGACGATAATGCGCAGGCGCGCGAAGTCCTTTCGAGCATGCTGAACAGCATGACGTTC
>QIAK01000276.1:9172-9780 GCA_003225515.1 Acidobacteriota bacterium
ACGACGTTGTTTTTGTGGACTGGCAAATGCCTGGACTTGACGGTATCGAGACCGGCAAACGCATTCGTTCCCTCCCGAGCCTCACGCCGCCGCACCTGGTCATGGTGACTGCTTACGGCCGTGAAGAAGTACTGAAACGTGCCGAGGAAACGGCTTTTGACAATGTCCTGATCAAGCCGGTCACTCCTTCGATGCTGTTCGATTCCGTTGTTCAGGCACTGAATGGTGACCAGGAGAGCCAGCGCCAGGTTCCAGCCGCCACACCTTCGACAGCGGATCTCCGATGGCTGCATGGGACACGCGTGTTGCTCGTTGAAGATAACGAACTCAACCGTGAGGTTGCGCTGGGGCTGCTCGAAGATGCTCACCTCTGCATCTCGCAGGCGGAGAATGGACAGGTTGCGGTTCAAATGATCGAAGAGAATGACTACGACCTGGTCTTGATGGACATGCAGATGCCTGTTTTAGACGGCGTGGCAGCCACAATGACTATCCGGTCGAATCCGCGCTTTCGATCTATGCCTATCATCGCTATGACCGCGAATGCTATGGCAGGCGATCGCGAAAAGTGTCTGCAGGCGGGTATGAACGATTATGTCACCAAGCCC